>NZ_CEXFHW010000016.1:0-38300 GCF_982640115.1 Quisquiliibacterium sp.
AGGCTGGCGCGGTCACCAATGCCTTCAAGACGATCGACCCTGGCATCACCGTCAGCAACATCATCTGCGGCACGACGCGGCTGCACCGCTGGGCGCACCGCAATCCCGCGCTTCGTCTGGCCCGTGGCGCCTACACCCACGGGCCGCGGGTGCTCGCCGCCATCGACCGTTTCTTCGCGATCAACTCCGCGCTCGAGGTCGATCTCAGCGGCCAGGTCAATGCAGAGTCGCTCGACGGCCTGCCACGCGGCGGCGTGGGCGGCGCCAACGATTTCGCCCGCGCCGCGCGCCGCAGCGCTGGTGGCCGCTCGGTGATCGTGCTGCCCGCCGACGCGCAGGGCGGGCGACGCAGCCGCATCGTGCCCACGCTGGCCGGCGGCACGGTCACCGTCACCCGCAGCGATGTCGATCTGGTGGTCACCGAGCATGGCGTGGCCGACCTGCGCCATGCCACGCTCGCCGAGCGCGCGCGGCGACTGATCGCGATCGCATCGCCGGCCTGGCGCGAGCCGCTGGCACGGGCGCTGGCCGAGCCGGCGAGCTGGAATCGCGCACAATGACGGGCTGGCGCCCATGTTCCGGCGCCTTCCAGGAGACACCCGCATGAAATTCCGCCTTCTTCCCGCCCTTGCCGCCTGCGTGCTGGCGCTGACCACCGGCAGCGCCGCGGCTCAGGCCTATCCCTCGCGCCCGATCCGCGTGATCGTGCCCTTTGCCGTGGGCAGCGGCACCGACATCCTCACCCGGCTGATCACCGAGGAACTGCAGAAGAGCCTCGGTCAGCCCTTCGTCATCGACAACAAGCCTGGTGCCTCCAGTCAGATCGCCGCCGAGGCCGCGGCCAAGGCCGAGCCCGATGGCTACACGCTGATGATGACCACCAACACGGCCCATTCGGCCAATCCGCACCTGTTCAAGAAGCTGCGCTACGACCCGCTGAAGGATTTCACGCCGATCGCCCGGGTCAACCACTTCCTGTTCGCGCTGGCCGTCAAGGCCGATTCCCCGATCCGCACCCCGCAGGAACTGGTGGCCCATGTGCGGGCCAATCCCGGCAAGTTCTCCTACGGCTTCGGCAACTCCACCGGGCAGGTTGCCGGCGCGCACTTCGTCAAGTACGGCCGCATGGATGCCCAGCCGGTGCCCTACAAGAGCACCCCGCCGGCCATGACCGACATCGCGGTGGGGCAGGTGGAGTTCATGTTCGTCGACTGGGCTGCCGCGCAGAGCTTCATCAAGGCCGGCAAGCTCAAGCTGATCGGTGTGCAGTCCGACACCCGCTCGGCGATGCTGCCCGAGCTGCCGCCGGTGGGCGAGACCGTGCCCGGATTCACCTTCACGGTGTGGGGGGGCATGATCGGGCCGGCCGGCATGCCGTCGGCCATCGTGCAGACCCTCAATGCCGCGATCAACAAGGTGCTGGCCACGCCCGCGGTGCGCGAGCGCATGATGGGCCTCGGACTGGAGCCGGCCCCGATGTCGCTCGAGGATTTCCGCCGCTTCACGGTCGAGCAGCACGCGGCCTGGGGCAAGAGCATTCGCGACGCCGGCATCCAGCCGGAATGACCTCGGTCAGGCCCGCTGCTGCGGGGCGGGCATGAGTCTGTCGCCCCGGTTCCGCCCGGCCGCGGCCATCGCCGCGGCCACGGCGATGAACCTGCCCTTCGGGACCATCTACGCCTTCAGCGTCTTCCTGAAGCCGATGGAGGCCATGCTCGGCATCAGCCGGGCGCAGATGACCTTCATCTTCGGACTGGCCGCCTGCAGCCTGACCCTCGGCATGAACCTGGGACCCTGGCTGTACCGGCGGGTGCGGCCGGTGCCGCTCACGGTGGGTGGCGGCATCCTCAGCGGCCTGGGCCTGGCGCTCACGGCCGGGGCCAGCGGTTTTCTCGAACTCATGCTCGGCTACGGTCTGCTCTTCGGCATCGGCGGCGGCGTGGGCTTCATCCTGGTGCAGCAGGGCGTGAACCAGACGGTCCGCAGCCATACCGGCCTCGTCAACGGCTATGTGATCGGGCTCTATCCCCTGGGCGCGATGATCGGTGCGCCGCTCTTCGGCTGGGCGATCCAGACCTGGGGCCTGCGTCCAACCCTCTATGGCCTTGCGTTAGCGGTGCTGCTGTGCTGCCTGCTGACCGCGCTGCTGCTGGGCGTGGCCGACATCCGCATGCAGGACGAGACGGCCCACGCGGCCGGGCCGGTCGATCCGCGCAGGCCACTGTTCTTTCGACTGTTCGCAGTGTTCTTTCTGGCCGCGGCCGCCGGGCTCACGGTGATGAGCCAGGCCGCGGGCATCATCCAGGCCTATGGAGGACAGACCGCCATGGCGCTGGGTGCCACCTCGGTGATCACCGGCTTCATCGCCAGTGCGCGCATCGGCGGCGGCTGGCTGATCGACCGCTTCGCCGTGCCGCATGTGGCCGCCGGCGCCCATCTGTTCTCGCTCACCGGCGCGGTCATGCTCAGCCTCTGGCCGGGCCCGCTCATGGCAGTGCCCTGCCTGGTGATGATCGGCATGGGCTACGGGTTCATCTCGGGGATCACCGCCGGGGCGATCGCGCGCTACTGGAGCCGCAATGCGTTTGGGCGCGTGGCGGGGCAGCTCTACATCGCCTGGTGCATCGCCGCGATCAGCCTGCCGGTGCTGGCAGGCTGGATCTACGACCGCACCCAGGGCTACGGCGTGGCGGTGATGATCGCCGCGCTGGGCAACATCCTGGGTGCCTGGCTGGCCTTCGGCCTGCCGCGCGTGGCGGCTGCGCCGCCCCGCTGATCAGGCGACCGCATGGCCCGCGATCACGCGGCCATGCGGCACGCCGTCGATCACTTCTTCTCGTGCTTGGCAGCCCAGACCTTCTTGCCTTCCGTCAGGGCGTCATAGACGGTCTGCGCCTTGCCGCCGATGGCCTGCACCAGCTCGGCCTGGCCCGGGCGGATGACCTTGGCCCAGGCTTCACGCTGCTCGGCCGTGAGCTCGTGCACGAAACCGCCCTTGGCGACGAATTCCTTCATCTTGGGCTTCTCGGTATCGGCCACCTGCTTGCGGGCCCATGCCACATCCGGCAGGGCCTTGAGCATCTTCTCGCGCAGGGCCGGCTTCAGACCATCGAAGAGGGCCTTGTTGACGATGAAGGTGGAGGGGTGGTGGTAGTGCCGGGTCATCACGTAGTGAGGCGCGCTCTGCGCGGCCGGCGTGGTGACATAGAACAGGAAGGGCAGGTCTGCGCCCACCACCAGGCCGCTCTGCAGGCCGGGCCAGGCTTCGGTGAGCGGCATCTGCACGCCATTGGCGCCGAGCTGCTTGAACACGATGCGCGAGGCCGGCGAGGGCGAGACCCGCATCTTCTGGCCCTTCATGCTCTCCGGGGTCAGGCAGGCGGTCTTGCAGACCATGTCGTTCCAGCCCACATCGGCCACGAGGATCAGCTCCAGGCCCTTCTCGGCGTAGAGCTTCTTCATGACTGGTACGCCGTGGTTGTCGGTGACCCAGGCGCGCTCCTCGTCGTTCTTCCAGATGTAGGGGGCGTTGAAGACCGCGCCTTCGGGCACGGTGATGGCGCCGCCGGCAAACGACGAGGCACCGGCCTGCAGGCGGCCGCGCACCACCTGCTGGTGCATTTCCTGCTCGTTGCCGACATGCTGGTACTCGAGTTTCAGCTCATTGCCGGCCACCGCGTTGAAGTCGTTGATGAACTTCATGACGATGTCGTAGAGCACGGTGCCTTGCATGGCGGCCGTGCCGAGTTTCCAGACCTCCTGCGCCGAAGCCGGGGTGCTGATGCCAGCGGCCAGCAGCGAGAAGCCGGCGGCCGTGAGGAACTTCCTGAGGGATGTTTTCATGAGGTCTCCTGTTGTTGTCAGACGGTCGTGACGGCCCGTCCTGCCGCCAAGAGTATTGCTCGACTGTCGGGCGCAGGCCAATGCCCCGGCCGGGGCATGGTCATGCGGTTACGGAAACCGGAAGATCCGGCTGTTTCAGGCTGCATCCAGCGCACGCCAGCCCTCGCCCTCGAGCGCCGCGCGGCCGTCACGGCGCAGCTTGATCAGATGCGCCGTGAGCGAGCGCAGCGCCACCGGATGCAGCGCGGGGCGCACATCGTCGTAGACCCGGGCGAGCAGGTCGGCGGCGGTGGCCGGACCGAGCTCGGTCAGGGCCTGCATCACCTTGGCCTCGCGCGCCAGCCGGTGGCGGATCACGCCTTCGATCACCCGGCGCGGCTCGGCCATCAGAAAGCCGTGGCCCGGTGCCAGCCAGTCGAGCGCGAGCGGCACCAGGGCGCGCAGCGATGCCAGGTAGGCACTCATGTCGCCATCGGGCGGGCCGATCACCACCGTGGATGCGCCCATGAGGTGATCGCCGGTGAACAGCGTGGCTTCCTCCTCGAGCAGGAAGCAGAGATGGTTGGAGGCGTGCCCCGGCGTGTGCAGCACGCGCAGGCTGACCCCCTCGTCGATGCTCAGGCGCTCGCCATGCACCGGCTGACGGGTGGGTGAGAAGGTCGGGTCCTGGTTGCCGGCGTGATCGGCGATGCGGCCGAGCACCGGCGCGCCGGTGCGCGCAGCCAGTTCCACGGCGCCGGGGGAGTGGTCGGGATGGGTATGGGTGACCAGGATCTGGCTGATCGGGCCCGGGGCGGCGGCCATCACGGCCTCGAGGTGCACGCCCAGCGACGGACCCGGATCGATCACCGCCCACCGGTTGGCCGGCCCGCCGCCCACCAGGTAGGTGTTGGTGCCGGGTCCGGTCATCATGCCGGGGTTGGGCGCGGTCACCCGGATCACCCGCGCCGAGAGACGCACCGCCAGGCCCGGCTCGATCGCATAGCGGGCGCTGCCGTGGCCGGGCGGGTCGAGGCGGCCGACCTCGGCCCAGGCGGGATGGTCGGCGGCCACCGGCATCATGCCCTGCGGGCCATCGGCGATCCGCGGCGCCGGCAGCGCCACGGTGCGCGGCACGCGGGCGTGGTCGAGCACCTCCTGCGCGCGGCTGAAGCGGGCCAGTGTCTCGAGCGTGACCCGGGTGGGGCCGAGCAGCTTGAGCGAGTCGCTGCGTGCCACCGCCTCGGCCGGCGGCAGCCAGAGCTGCTCCACGAGCTCGACGGCGTCGTGCGCCGATTCCTGGGCCTGCGGCGCGATCGCGAAGAAGAAGCGGGTGTCCCAGCGCTTGACGCGGATGGCCGGGGTGACCCAGCGCGCGTAGTAGGCGAGGTGCCGGGTGGCCAGCCGCAGCCCGAAGTGCTCGCACAGCCCGGCCAGGGTGGTCTCGCCGCGGTGCAGGCGCTGACGCCAGGCCAGGATGGCCTCGCCGCGCTCGCCCTCCAGGCGGACCAGCGATCCGTCGGGCTCGCAGGCGAGCAGCAGACCCGACTCCTCGAAGCACTCGCGGATGGCCGCCACATAGTAGTCGAGCCCGCCTTCGGACAGGCCCATGTCGTTGCTGGCGGCAGCGTCATCGAGGCCGTGGCAATGGCCGTGCCCGCCCCGGTCGGCGGCGTCGAGCACGCCGCCGGGAAACACCCATGCGCCGCTGCTGTGGTCGCCGCGTTCGGCGCGGCGCAGCAGCAGCACCTCCAGGCCCTGGGGCGCGTCGCGCATCACCACCAGCGTGGCGGCGTTGCGCAGTGGCGCGATGGTGGCGGGGGCGGCATCGGCGCTGCCGCCGGCGTTCGGATGAGTGGAGACGGTCATGGTCGGGTCAGGCAGGGGTTGGCGTTGGGATGGGGCGCAGGCTCAGCGACCGCCGAACACGGGCGGGCGCTTCTCGACGAAGGCGCGCACCGCCTCGCGGTGGTCGTCGGTCTGCGAACACTCGACCAGGCGCCGCGCCTCGTGCCGCAGGGCGGCGTCGAAGTCGATGTGCAGGGCCTCGTCGAGGTTGTCCTTCATGTGGGCCAGGGCCAGCCCCGGTCCGCGGGCCATGGCGCGGGCGAGCGCGAAGGCCTCGTCCTGCAGCTGCGCGTCGGGCACCACCCGGTTGAACAGGCCGATGCGCTCGGCGCGGGCGGCGTCCACCCGCTCGGAGGTGAACATCATCTCGCGCGCGATCGGCGAGCCCACGGCGCGGGTGAGCAGCCAGGCCACCCCGTAGTCGCCCGACAGCCCGATGCGGGAGTAGCCGGCGCTCACGAAGGCCGAGGCTGCCGCGATGCGGATGTCGCAGGCCAGCGCGATGGCCAGGCCCGCGCCGGCCGCTGCGCCCGGCAGCGCCGCGAGCGTGGGCTTGCGCACCGCCATCAGCGCGCCGGTGAGCAGGCGCTGGCGCTCGACCAGATCGCTGATGCGGGCCTGCGGCGACCAGTCCTTGCGGTTGCTGTTGTCGCCCATGCCCTTGACATCGCCCCCGGCGCAGAACGCGGTGCCCGCGCCGGTGATCAGCAGCGCGCCCACCCGTGGATCGTCGCCGCACGCGCGGATCATGCGCCGCAGCGCCGGCGTGAGCTGGTCGGACAGGGCGTTGCGGGCCTGCGGCCGGTTCAGGGTGATCAGCGCGACCGCGTCGCGGATCTCGCACAGCAGCTGGTCGGTGCCGGTGTCGATGACGAGGGCCTGCGTGGTCGTGCTCATGAGCGCTCCTGCGGTCGGGTTGTCGGGGTAGGCCGGATGCATGGGACGGGGAGGGGCGGGAGCGGTCGGGTCGGCGCGGCCGAGCGGGCGACGGTCTCAGGCCGCCTGTCGCGCGCCCAGGCTGGGACGCGTGATGCCGAATCGGGCCAGCTCGGGGACGGGCCTGCTGCACAGCGCGTCAGCCAGCCACTGCCCGGTGACCGCCGACATGGTCAGCCCGAGATGGCCATGGCCGAAGGCGGCCCACAGCGCCGGCAGCCCCGGCAGTGGGCCGAGCACCGGCAGCGTGTCGGGCAGGCAGGGCCGATGGCCCATCCAGCGGGTCTGGCCGGTCGTGCCCGCCTCACCCGCCTGCGGGAAGGCACGCTCGAAGCTGGCCTGCAGCAGCGCGAAGCGGCGCTCGCCGGGGTCGGCCCGCAGACCGGCGAATTCCACGGTGCCGCCGCAGCGCACGCCGGCGCGCATCGGCACGATGAAGACCTTGGTGTCGCCGGTGACCACCGGGCCGCGCAGCGGCTCGCCGGGTGCGACCTCCAGGCTGCTGCGCTGCAGGTGGTAGCCGCGCTGGCTCTCCAGGGGCACGCGCAGGCCCAGCGGCCGCAGCAGATCCGTCGACCAGGCTCCCGCTGCCAGCACGCAGGCCTGCGCCGGATAGGTCCGGCCGGCGGCCTGCAGGCCGCCGTCGGCCCGCAGCGCATCGACCGGCGCCTGGATGAACTCGGTGCCGTGGTGCCGCAGGGCCTGCGCAAGCCGCAGGCACAGGCCGTGCGGATCGGTGATCGCCGCCGCTTCGGGCAGGAACATGCCGTCGGTGTAGGCCGGGCCCAGGCCGGGCTGGCGGGCCAGCAGGCCGTCGCGATCGAGCGCCTCGGCGCGCACGCCGAGGTCGGCCCGCAGCCGCCAGGCAAAGCCGTCCGCCGCCAGCGCCTGGCGCGAGGCGTAGACATGCAGCTGGCCGGTGTGCGCCAGCAGGTCGCGTGCGTCGATGGCCGAGAGCACTGCCTCCCAGGCCGGCAGGGTGGGCGAGAGGATGGTGAGCAGTGCATCGGCCACCTGCCGCACCGTGGCCTCGTCGGACACCCGCACGAACTGCCGCAGCCAGGGCAGCGCGCGCAGCAGGTAGCGCCGGCGCACCACCAGCGGCGCATCGGCGCTGGTGAGCATCTTCAGCCCGGCGCGGGCGGCGCCGGGCACCGCCAGCGGCACCACCGAGCCGCTGGAGAGCGAGCCCGAGTTGCCGAACGAGGCGCCCGCGCCGGGCGGCTGGGCGTCGAAGACCCGTACCCTGCGGCCCCGGCAGACCAGCGCCCAGGCCACCGACAGCCCGACGATGCCGGCGCCGACGATGTTGACCGGGCCTGCTCGGGGCGACGGCGCGCTCACGGTGACGCTCAGCGGTAGACGCCGTCCCAGGGGCCCGGCACCACCGAGGCGGAGCGCCCGTCGGCAGCCACGGTGGGGCGGTTGAGCGAGAACACCGTCTCGGGCGAGAGCACCGAGTAGTCCATGTAGCCCAGGCGGGCGAGCGGCTTCATGGCCGGGGTGTCGACGATGCCGTCGCGGATGAAGGCGTCATCGATGTAGATGCCGGTGACCAGCCCGAAGACCACGGTGTAGGTGACGCCCTTGCCGTCGGGCGGGGCCGGCATGTCGAGGGTCTTCCAGAGCCTGCACTCGAAGGCCGCGGGGCTCTCGCCCACCCGGGGGGCGCGTACCGTGACCCCGGGCGTGGCGGTGAGGCCGGCCAGGGCGAACTCGTCGACCCCGGGCGCCACGGTGGCCGAGCTCATGTTCATCTGGTCGCGCAGGTCGAGGGTGGACAGCGAGCAGGTGAATTCGCCGTTGGCGAGGATGTTGCGCAGGCTGTCCTTGTGGCCGCCCGAGGAGAACATGACCACGGGCGGACGGTCGCTGACCGCATTGAAGAAGCTGTAGGGCGCGAGATTGGGCTGGCCGTCGGCGCCCAGGGTGCCGATCCAGCCGATCGGCCGGGGTACGGCCAGCGCCTTGAAGGGATCGAATTTGAGACCGTGGCGGCCGGTGGCGGTGTCGTAGTGCATGGAGTCCTCGGGGAGCCGGTTCGGGATAGCCGGACACTACCGCAGGATGGCCGACGAGGTCGGCGCCGGTCGACCATTATCGGGATCGGATCGGACGCATAGAATGGCGCCCGGAACCGTCACGGCACCGGCCGGTTCCGGCTGGCCATGCCGGCAGGCCGGGGCCGACCCACCGGAGAACCTTCTTGCGCGAACTCGACCGCTTCCTCGCCTGCCGGGATCACCTCCTGGCCAACCGCACCGACCTGGCCGCCGCGACGGCCGGCTTCGAGTGGCCGCAGCTCGACCGCTTCAACTGGGCGATCGACTACTTCGACGCAATGGCGCGCGACAACCCCGCGCCGGCGCTGCACATCGTCGAGGAGTCGGGCGCCCAGTCGCGGCTGAGCTATGCCGAGCTCTCGGCCCGCTCCAACCAGGTGGCCAACTTCCTGATCGGTCTGGGCGCGCGACGCGGCGACCGCATCCTGCTGATGATCGGCAACGAGGTGCCGCTGTGGGAGACCATGCTGGCGGCGATCAAGTTCGGTGCGGTGCTGATCCCGGCCACCACGCTGCTCTCGGGCGATGATCTCGCCGACCGGCTGCGCCGCGGCAATGTCCGGCATGTGATCACCAACGCCGCGGGCATGGCCAAGTTCCAGGAGCTCCCCGCTGCCGACACCACCGGCCGCAGCCTGATCTGCGTGTCGGCGGGCAGCGCCGGCCTGCCGCCGGGCTGGATCGACTACTGGGGCTCGCGGGCCTCGCCAACCGCCTTCGAGGCGCCCGATTCCACGCTGGCCGCCGATCCGCTGCTCGAGTACTTCACCTCGGGCACCACCGCGCGCCCCAAGCTCGTCCAGCACACCCAGGTGAGCTACCCGGTGGGCCACCTGTCCACCATGTACTGGCTGGGCCTGAAGAAGGGCGATGTGCACTGGACCATCAGCTCGCCGGGCTGGGCCAAGCATGCCTGGAGCTGCTTCTTCGCGCCCTTCAATGCCCAGGCCTGCGTGTTCATCTACAACTACAGCCGCTTCAATGGCCCGGCCATCCTGGGCACGCTGGTCGAGCACGGCGTGAACACCCTGTGTGCGCCGCCCACGGTCTGGCGCATGCTCATCCAGGAAGACCTCAAGGCCTGGCCGGTGAAGCTGCGCGAGCTGATCTCGGCCGGCGAGCCGCTCAATCCCGAGGTCATCGAGCAGGTGCGGGCGGCCTGGAACATCGTCATCCGCGATGGCTTCGGCCAGACCGAGAGCACCGCGCAGATCGGCAATCCGCCGGGGGCCCCCCTCAAGCCCGGTTCGATGGGCCGGCCGCTGCCCGGCTATCCGATCGTGCTGCTCGACCCCGATGGCGTGCCCGGCGACGAGGGCGAGATCTGCATCGACCTGTCGCGGCGTCCGCTCGCCCTGATGACCGGCTATGCCGACGACCCCGAGAAGACCGCCGAGTGCATGCGCGACGGCTACTACCACACCGGTGATGTCGGCATGCGCGATGCCGAGGGCTACATCACCTACGTCGGCCGGGCTGACGACGTCTTCAAGGCCTCGGGCTACCGGATCAGCCCCTTCGAGCTCGAGAGCGCGCTGATCGAGCACCCGGCTGTGGCCGAGGCGGCGGTGGTGCCCTCGCCCGATGCGCTGCGCGGCTTCGTGCCCAAGGCCTATGTCATCCTCGCGCCGGGCCACCAGCCCGATGCCGCCACCGCCGCCGACATCTTCCGCTTCATGCGCGGCCGGGTGTCAGGGTACAAGCTGGTGCGGCGCATCGAGTTCAGCGACCTGCCCAAGACCATCTCGGGCAAGATCCGCCGGGTGGAACTGCGCGGCCAGGAAAAGGCCCGGCCGGCGCAGGGCGCGCGCACTGCGGCCGAGTTTCTCGAGGAATCTGTCCGCTGAGTGCCTTGCTCGTGCCGCGGGCTTTTCCCGGGCCGCGGTGCGCCCACCTATAATCGCCGCTTCTTTGAGGAGTCACCCCATGAAAACCGTTTCGCTGATCGCGGGCATCGCCGCGCTGTTCGTCTCGGCCTCGGTCTCGGCCCAGGATCTCGCCGGCACCCTGAAGAAGATCAAGGAGACCGGCACCATCACCATCGGCCACCGCGAGTCCTCCATCCCGTTCTCCTACCTCGACGACAAGCAGCAGCCCATCGGCTACGCGATGGACCTCTGCATGAAGGTGGTCGATGCGGTCAAGGCCGAGCTCAAGCTGCCCAATCTCAAGATCGCGCTGCAGCCGGTCACCTCCAGCAACCGCATCCCGCTGCTGCAGAACGGCACCATCGACCTCGAGTGCGGCTCCACCACCAACTCGGTGCAGCGCCAGCAGCAGGTGGCCTTCGGCCCCACCTACTTCGTGATCAACGTGACCGCCGCGGTGAAGAAGACCTCGGGCGTGAACAGCCTCACCGACCTCAACGGCAAGAACATCTCCACCACCTCGGGCACCACCGCTGTGCCGCTGCTCAAGGCCTACGAGAAGACCAAGAGCATCGATGTGAAGGAGATCTACGGCAAGGATCACGCCGAGTCCTTCCTGCTGCTGGTGGAAGACCGGGTCTCGGCCTTCGTGATGGACGACATCCTGCTCGCCGGGCAGATCGCCAACGCCAAGTCGCCGGCCGACTTCAAGATCCTGGGCGAGTCGCTGCGCCAGGAGCCCTACAGCATGATGCTGCGCAAGGACGACCCGCAGTTCAAGGCGCTGATCGACAAGACCATCTCCGGCGTGATGAAGTCCGGCGAGATCGAGAAGATCTACGCCAAGTGGTTCACGAGCCCGGTGCCCCCCAAGGGCGTGAACCTGAACTTCCAGCAGACCCCGCCGCTGAAGGACGCCTTCCGCAATCCCAACGACAAGGGCGTCTGAGCCGTCGTCCCGCGCGCCGCGCCGAGCGGGCGCGGCGAGCGTGTCCCCGGCCCGGCGCCTGAGCCGGGCCTTCTCCCAGGGGCCCGCGCATGAACCTCGGCATCTTCTTCGAGCCCAACGCCGACGGCGATAGCCTCTGGTGGGAATCCCTCGCCGGCGGGCTCACCTTCACGCTGTCCACCGCGCTGTTCGCGGCGATCATCGCCTTCTTTCTCGGCTCGGTGCTCGGCGTGCTGCGCACCACCGGTCGGCCCTGGCTGGTGCGGCTGGGCAATGCCTATGTCGAGCTGTTTCGCAACATCCCGCTGATCGTCCAGTTCTTCATCTGGTACTTCGTGCTGCCGGGGCTGGTGCCCTCGGTGAAGCGCTGGGTCACCAGCCTCGACCCCACCGAGCACCAGTTCGTCACCGCGGTGGTCTGCCTGGGCCTGTTCACCGCCGCGCGCATCAGCGAGCAGGTTCGCTCGGGCATTCAGTCGCTGCCGCGCGGCCAGCGCGCTGCGGCCTATGCCATCGGCCTGACGGAGGCGCAGACCTATCGCCATGTGCTGCTGCCCATGGCCTACCGGATCATCATCCCGCCGCTCACCTCCGAGACGATGAACCTCATCAAGAACACCGCGGTGGCCTATTCCATCGGCCTCACCGAGCTGTTCTTCCGAACCCGCGAGATGGGTGAGCTCACCTTCCGCTATTTCGAGGCCTTCGCGGCGGCCACGCTGGTCTATGTCGTGATCGCCATGACCGCCAACCGGGTGATGGCCTGGGTGGAACGCCGGGTGGCGGTGCCCGGCTACATCGGCTCGGGGCGATGATGCAGGGCCTCGAGTTCGACATCCTGGCGCGCAGCTGGCCCTACCTGCTCAAGGGCCTGCAGTACACGGTGCAGCTCACGGTGGTCGCGGCGCTGGGCGGCGTGCTCTTCGGCACGCTGCTGGCCATGGCCCGGCTCTCGTCGTTCAGGCCGCTGTCGATGCTGGCTGCGGGCTATGTGAACCTGATGCGCTCGGTGCCGCTGCTGCTGGTGATCTTCTGGTTCTACTTCCTGGTGCCGGTGCTGCTGCAGACCCTCACCGGGGCCGACCGGCCCCCGAGCATCGGCGCCGAGCGCTCGGCCTACTTCACCTTCATCATGTTCGAGGCGGCGTACTTCTGCGAGATCATGCGCGCCGGCATCCAGAGCATTCCCAAGGGCCAGGTCGGCGCCGCCTATGCCATCGGGCTGGACTACTGGCAGGCCATGCGCCTGATCGTGCTGCCGCAGGCCTTCCGCAACATGCTGCCGGTGCTGCTCACCCAGACCATCATCCTGTTCCAGGATGTCTCGCTGGTGTCGCTGCTCAATGTCACCGACTTCGTCGGCGCCGCCAGCAAGGTGGCTCAGCGCGACAGCCGGGTGGTCGAGATGTACCTGTTCGTGGCGGTGGTGTACTTCGTGCTGTGCTCGGCCCTGTCGGCGGCGGTGCGCCGGCTGCAGGCCCGCATCGCCATCGTGCGCTGAGCGCGCCGCCCCTTGCCCGAGGAATGCCGATGTCGATGATCGAGTTCAAGCAGGTCAGCAAGTGGTACGGGGACTTCCAGGTGCTCACCGACTGCACCACCCAGGTGGCCAAGGGCGAGGTGGTGGTGGTGTGCGGGCCCTCCGGCTCGGGCAAGTCCACCCTCATCAAGTGCGCCAATGCCCTCGAGCCCTTCCAGAAGGGCGAGATCCGGGTCGATGGCGTGTCGGTGGGCGCGCCCGGCACCAATCTGCCCAAGCTGCGCTCGCGCATCGGCATGGTGTTTCAGCACTTCGAGCTCTTTCCGCACCTTTCGATCACCGAGAACCTCACCCTGGGCCAGACCCGGGTGCTCGGTCGCAGCCCCGACCAGGCCCGCGAGAAGGGAAGCCAGCTGCTCGAGCGGGTGGGGCTGTCGGCGCATGCCGCCAAGTTTCCGGGACAGCTCTCGGGTGGCCAGCAGCAGCGCGTGGCGATCGCCCGCGCGCTGGCCATGGACCCGATCGCGATGCTCTTCGACGAGCCCACCTCGGCGCTCGACCCCGAGATGGTCAACGAGGTGCTCGATGTGATGGTCGAGCTCGCCCGCGAGGGCATGACCATGATGGTGGTCACCCACGAGATGGGCTTTGCCCGCAAGGTGGCCGACCGGGTGGTGTTCATGGACCAGGGCCGCATCGTCGAGGACTGCACCAAGACCGAGTTCTTCGAGACCCCGCGCGGTCCGCGGGCCCAGGAGTTCCTCTCCAAGATCCTCAGCCACTGAGTCCGCCATGTCCGACGCCCCCGCCGCGCCCGCCCACGAGGGCCACTGCCGCCTCGAGCCCTTCGAGGGCGGCGTGGTGTTCCGCATCACCCGCCCGGCCAAGCTCAATGCCATCACCCGGCCGATCCTGCTGGCGCTCGATGCCTGCCTGCGCGACATGGCCGCTGCCGGCCAGCGGCTGCTGGTGATCACCGGCGAGGGCGAGAAGGCCTTCTGCGCCGGCACCGATCTGGCCGAGACCCAGGCCATGCCGCCCGATGCCCGGCTCGACAAGAGCGCCATGGCCCGCGAGCTGCTGGTGCGGCTGTCACGATCGCCGGTGGTCAGCGTGGCGGCGATCAATGGCCTGGCCTATGGCGGCGGGCTGGAGCTGGCCATGGCCTGCACGCTGCGCGTGGCCGCGGCCCATGTCCGGGTGTCGCTGCCCGAGATCAAGCTCGGCCTGCTGCCGGCCTATGCCGGCACGCAGTTCCTGCCGGCGCTGGTCGGGCCCTCGCGCGCCCTCGATCTCATGCTCACCGGGCGCCCGGTGCCGGCCGACGAGGCCCTGGCCATGGGGCTGGTCAATCGCGTGGTGCCCGCGGGCGAATCCGTGCTCGATCAGGCCATCGCGCTCGGCCGCGAGGTGACCCGGTTCAGCCCCGATGCCATCGCCGGCATCCGGCGCTGCGTGGCCGCCGCCGGGCCCGAGGTGACCGACGCCGGGCTGGCGGTGGAAGACGCGGTGGTGCGCGCGGTGTTCCTCACCGAGAACGCCCGCGAGGGCGTGGCTGCCTTCCTGGAAAAGCGCCCGGCGGTGTTTCGCTGACCCACGCTGGCGCGCGGCCGGCGGCTCGCGCCGGCGCATGGCCGTCCGCGGCGCGGCCGCGCTCGGCTCAGGCCCGCGGGTCGATCGGTCCCGCGCCCGGAAAACGCGCCTCGAGCACCTCGGCGGCATCGAGCAGCAGGTCTTCGCGAAAGCGCGAGGCCATGAGCTGCACGCCCACCGGCAGGCCCTGCGCCATGCCCACCGGCGCCGAGAGCGCGGGCAGGCCGAGGGTGGCGGCCGGAAAGAGCGGCGCCTGCGCGCGGAAGATGCGCTCGAAGTCGGCGCGGCTGCGGGTGTCCAGGCCCTGCTCGAAGGGCAGCTCGGCGCTCACGGGGTAGAGCGCCAGCGGGTATTCGGCGAGGAAGCCCATCATCGATCGCAGCAGCGCGGCCCGGCCGGCGCCGGCCTGCATGAGCTCGAGCGCGCTCAGCTCCGGCGCCTGATCGAGCATCCAGGCGAAGGCCTGGCGGATGCCGGCATCGCCGTGGGCGGTCACCGCCGGCGCCATCAGATGGCGTGCCTCGCCGTGCACGAAGCGGTTCCAGAGATCGGCTGCCTGCGCCATGCCGGGCGGATCGCGCTCTTCCACCGCGTAGCCGGCGGCCGCGAGCGCGTCGGCCGCGCGGCGCAGGGCATCGCGCACCGGCGGGCTCGCGGGCGTGCCGGCGGCATCGAAGCTCAGCGCCACGCGGATGGGCCGCGCCACCGGCTC
Organism: Quisquiliibacterium sp.; assembly: GCF_982640115.1. Lineage (NCBI taxonomy): Bacteria > Pseudomonadati > Pseudomonadota > Betaproteobacteria > Burkholderiales > Burkholderiaceae > Quisquiliibacterium > Quisquiliibacterium sp. The sequence goes on from NZ_CEXFHW010000016.1 coordinate 15,272, forward strand.
GCCGGCCAGCGGTGCGGGCACCCACCAGGGGTCGCGCAGGTCGGCTGCGGCCATGGCCGCGAGCGCCACCCGCAGGTCGCGTACCGAGCGGGTGAGCGGGCCCTGCACCGACATCAGCTGGGCACTGAGCGGGCGCTCGGCGCTGGCGCTGGGATTGAAGGCCGGCACGCGGCCGAAGGAGGGGCGCAGGCCGAAGGTGCCGGTGCAGTAGGCGGGGTAGCGGATGGAGCCGCCGATGTCGTTGCCGTGGGCGATCGCGCCGATGCCGGCGGCCAGCGCCGCCGAGGCTCCGCCCGAGGAGCCGCCCGGGGTGTGAGCGGGCGACCAGGGATTCAGCGTGCGGCCGTGCAGGTCGTTCTCGGTGAACCAGCGAAACGAGAAGCCCGGGGTGTTGGTGCGGCCCACCGGGATGGCGCCGGCGCGGCGCAGGTTGGCCACCACCGGGCTGTCGGCCGGCGCGATCAGATCACGCCAGGCGACCACGCCGTTGGTGGTCGGTCGGCCGGCAAGATCGACATTGACCTTGACGGTGACCGGCACCCCGTGCAGCGGGCCGAGCGCTTCGCCTGCCGCCACGGCGCGATCGGCCGCCCGGGCCTGCGCGAGCGCCGAATCGGCGAGCACATCGACCACCGCGTTGATCGCGGGATTGACGGCGGCGATCCGATCGAGGCAGGCCTGCACCGCCTCGCGGCTGCTGATCAGCCCGGTGCGGATGCCGTGGGCGAGATCGACCGCGTCCCAGGCATGCAGGGGCGCGACGGGGGTGGCAGGCTGGGGCATGAAGGGTCTCCTGAGCGGGTGGGCACCAGTGTGCCCGATGCTGCGCCGGCAGGCCGCTGGGCACCCTCGGCTATGATCCGCGGCTATTGCGCAGGAGCTCCGGCATGAACCGATTCCGACGACTGATCTCGGTGGGCGCCACGGCGCTGGCCGCCGGCCGCCACGCCAGCGCGAGCGCGCAGGGCGCGCGCACGCTCAGGGTGATCGTGCCCTTTGCCGCCGGCGGGCCGATCGATCTCACTGTGCGCATGCTGGTGGACAAGGCGCGCGAGTCGCTCGGCACGGTCATCGTCGAGAACCGGCCCGGCGCCGGCGGCGGCATCGGCGTGGCGGCCGTGGCTCGCGCCGCGCCCGACGGGCAGACCATCGGCGTGGCGGCGGTGGCGATGCACGCGATCAACCCCTGGCTGTTCGCGAAGCTGCCCTACGACCCGATCCGCGATTTCGCACCGATCGTGCAGATGGTGCGCATCCCGAATGTGCTGGTGATCAACACCGAGACCGCCGAGCGCCTGCGCATCGCCAGCCTGCGCGATTTCGTCGCCTACGCCCGCGCCAATCCCGCCCGGCTGAACTACGCCAGCGGCGGCAACGGCAGCGCCGGCCACCTTGCCGGCGAGCTCTTCAAGCAGCGCGCCGGGTTCTTCGCGGTGCACATTCCCTATGCCGGCGGCGGCCCGGCGCAGCTCGCGCTGCTCTCGGGGCAGGTGGATTTCTCGCTCGACAACCTGGCCACGGCCGCGCCCAACCTGCGCGGCGGCCGCATCCGCGCGCTGGCGGTGACCACGGCCCGGCGCACGCCGCTGCTGCCCGAGGTGCCGGCGATTGCCGAGACCTATCCGGGCTTCGAGATCGACACCTGGTGGGGGCTGACCGCGCCGGTGGGCACGCCACCCGAGGTGATCACCCGCCTGAACGCGGTGTTCGGCGAGGCGCTGCGCGCGCCCGATATTCAGGCGAAGTTCGCTCAGCTGATGGCCGAGCCGGTGCCGGGCAGCCCGGCGCAGTTTGCGGCGCTGATCGAACGCGAGCTGCGGCGCTACGAGCCGGTGGTGAAGGCGAGCGGCGCGAAGGTGGACTGAGCGTCGCCCGGCCTCGGCTGCGGGCCGTCAGCCCGCTCCGAGCAGCCGGGCCCGTCGCGCCAGCATCGGCGCCCAGGCGGTCTCGTCAACCAGATGCCGCGGCCGTTGCCCCGCCAGCAGCACCGCGTCCAGCGCCTCGATCACGCTGCGGCCGTTGCGCTCGGCGGCGTCGGCGGTGTGCCCGGCGAGGTGCGGCGTGACCACCAGGTTGGGCAGCTCGGGCAGGCCGGTGCCCTGACGGCCCTGCCGGTCAGTGATCACATCGAGGGCCGCGCCGCCGAGCCGGCCGCTGAGAAGCGCCGCCACCAGCGCGGCTTCATCGACCACCTCGCCGCGGGAGGCGTTCACGAACAGCGCGCCCGGCTTCATCGTGGCGATGGCCTGCGCGCTGATCAGTCCGCGGGTCTGATCGGTGAGCGGCACGCACGGCACCAGCACATCGGCGCCAGCCACGCAGGCGTCGAAGTCCATCGGCTGGACGAAACCGGGCAGTCGCGCCGGCGTGCGGGTGTGCGCGGCCACCCGCGCGCCCAGCCCCGCGTGCAGCATGGTGCCCAGCGCGGTGCCGATCGCGCCGCAGCCGATCAGACCCACCTGACGGCCGGCGAGGTCGAGGGCGCGGCCCGAGAAGGCCGCGCGGGTGGCGGCCCAGCCCTGGCTGCGCATCGATGCGCCGATCTGCGGCAGGCTGTGCAGCAGCGCGAGGATCTGCGCCACGCACCACTCGGCCACGCTGGTGGCGTTGCCCCCGGGCACATTGCTCACCGTGACGCCGTGGCGGGCGCAGGCGGCCATGGGGATCACATCGAGACCCACGCCGTGCCGGGCCACATGCAGCAGGCTGGGCGCGAGCGCGCAGGCATCGGCAGGCAGGTCGTCGCGGGCGATGACCGCGTGCGGATCGAAATCGCGCAGCGCCTGCGCGATGACCTCGGTGAGCGGCGCAGGGGCGATCCGTAGCGCGAAGCGCTGATCGAGCGCTGCCGCGATCGCCGGGCTCAGCGCGCGGGTGCTCAGCACCCGGGGGCGGGTTGCCTGAGCGCTCATTCCGGCTGGATCCCGGTTTCGCGGATGACCGCGCGCCACTTGTCGATCTCGGCCCGCACATGGGCCGCGAAGCGCTCGGGCGAGCCGCCCACCGGGTCGGCGCCATTGGCCACCAGGCGGCCCTGCACCGCGGGGTCGCGCAGCGCCTCGTTGACCAGCCCGTTCACCGATTCGACCGCCACGGCCGGGATGCCCCGCGGCCCGAAGAAGCCGAACCAGGAGCCGGAATCGAAGCTCGCCAGTTTCTTCTCCTGCAGGGTGGGCACCTCGGGCAGGGAGCGGGAGCGGGCGTCGCCGGTGACCGCCAGCGCGCGCACCGTGCCGGCCCTGATCAGGCCGATGACCGATGGCCCGGTGGCGAACATGAACTGGATGCGCCCGCCGACCAGATCGCGCAGCGCCTCGGCGCCGCGGTAGGGCACATGCTGCGGTCGGGTGCCGGTGCGCAGGCCGAAGAGCGCGCCGGTGAGGTGGGCGGCGGTGCCGATGCCGGTAGAGCCGTAGTTGAACGCATCGGGCTGGCGACGCATCAGCGCGATGAACTCCTCGACCGTCTGCGCCGGCACGCCGGCATGCACCACCAGCACATTGCAGACATCGGCGATCAGCACGATGGGAACCAGATCGGTGAGCGGGTTGTAGGCCAGGCGAGGCACCAGCGAGGGGCTGACCGCGATCGGCCCCACCGAGGCGCACAGCAGGGTGTGGCCGTCGGGCGCGGCCAGCGCGGCCTGGGCCGTGCCGACATTGCCGCCGGCGCCGGCCTTGTTCTCGGGCACCACCGGCACCTTCCAGCGATCGGCGAAGCGCGCCGCCATCTCGCGGGCGAGGATGTCGGTGGTGCCGCCGGCGCTGAACGGAATGATGATGCGCACCGCGCGTGAGGGATAGCCGCCGCCGGACTGCGCCTGCACGATCGTCGGGGTGACGCCGGTGGCGCCGATCGCCAGTCCGCCCAGGGCGCTCAGCGCCTGCCGGCGTTCGGGATCGGACACGGAGCGGGTCATGGGCGGGTCCTCGCAGGCCGGGATGGGAGAGCCGCCATGGATCGGGTCAGACCGGAAAGCGCGAGCCGGGCTGATCGAGTCGCCAGATCGCGGCCAGCCAGTCGCGGGCGCGTGCCGCGCCCAGCACCGGCGCGGCCAGCTCGAGGAATTTCTCCTCGAGGTCCTGGTCGGAGAGCGGTGCGTCGGGATCGCCGATGCGGGTGGGCTGGAAGAAGCTGGCCTGTCGACCGTCACGGGTGGTGAAACCGATCCGCGCCGCGCGCTGGCCGGGGAAGGCGCGGTCGCAGTCGGGGTCGACCTCGGTGCGGATGCGGGCCATCAGCGCGCGGATGGCCGGACTGGCCAGGCGCGCCGGGCTCATCGCGTCGAGGCGCACGCTGCCGTGGAGCAGCGCGCTGGCCACCACGAAGCGCAGGCTGAAGCGGGCTTCGGCCTCGGTGCGGGGATCGGCGATGTCGGCCACCGCGAGCGCCTCGCCATAGGTGGCCACCGAGACCTCGGCGAGGTCATCGGGCGCGATGCCGAGCTGGCGGCGCAGCGCCAGCGCGCCATCGATCGCCGCGAAGGCGTGCCCGCAGCAGCCATGGTTCTTGAAGGTCATGGCGGTGATGTTCCAGCGCTCGCCGAGATCGCCGGTGGCCTCGGCCCACGAGGGCGCGTTGCTCATGGCCACGCCCAGGCCGGCCTCGCCGTCGAGCACATCGGGCGAGCCGATCATCCCGGCGGCGGCGAACTGCGCCGCCTGCACCCCGGCCTGCGCGGCGCGCCCGGCGTGCAGCGGCTTGGCGTGCGAGTCGCTGCGGAAGGCCTGCTGCAGGCCGGCGGCGAAGGTGGCCACGGTGGCCAGGGCATGGGCGTGCTGCGCGCCGCTCAGCCCGAGCAGCAGGCCGGCAGCCGGGGCGGCGCCGAAGCAGCCCACGGTGCCGGTGTTGTGCCAGTAGCGGTAGTGGGCCCGGCCCATCACCGCGCCGATGCGGGTGGAGATCTCGTAGCCCGCGATCACGGCCCGCAGCAGGGCGGGGCCGTCGGCATCGCGGGACTGCGCCAGGGCCAGCGCCGCGGCGATGGTCGGGGCGCCCGGGTGGTAGATGGCCTCCTTGTAGATGTCGTCGAACTCGACGGTGTGCGCGGCGGTGCCGTTGACCAGCGCCGCCGCGCCGGTGGTGGCGCGCCGGCCGAGCAGCAGCCGCGATGCGCCGGTGTCGAGCTCCTCGGCGAGCGCCTGCGCCATCAGCGTGACCGGCGGGCACACCGAGCCGGCCACCGCGCAGGCCGTCCAGTCGATGACAGCGCGGCGGGCGTGATGCCACACCGCCTCGGGCAGCGGGCGGAGGGCGGTGTCGGCCGCGAAGGCTCCGAAGTCGGTCAGCAGGCGGCTCATGACAGTGGGGCGGCCAGGACCGCTCAGGTGCGGTAGGACGGATCGATGCGATCGGCCAGCCGGCGCATGGCCGGCCACTCGAGCACGCCGTAGGGTCGCCGGGTGCCCGGCCGGTAGGCGTGGTGGGTCTTCTCGATGACATCGGCCGGGGGCATGACCAGGCCCTGGCCGGCGGCCTGGGCCATCAGCTGCGCGCGGCAGGCCCGCTCGACCCGGTAGGTGTTGTTGAAGGCCTCGGCGATGCTGCGGCCCACGGTGAGCACGCCGTGATTGCGCAGGAACATCAGGTCGGCGTCGCCGAGATCGCGCACCAGCCGCTCGCGCTCGCCCGGGTCGACCGCCACGCCTTCGTAGTCGTGGTAAGCGACCTTGTCGAAGCGCATGGCGGTCTGGGTGATCGGCAGCAGGCCCTCGGGCAGGGCCGACACCGCCATGGTGGCGAGCGAGTGGGTGTGCACCACGCCGTGCACGGCGGGCAGGGCCTCGTGGATGGCGGCGTGGATCACCCAGCCCGCGGGGTTGAACCGGTAGCCCAGGCCGGGCGGGAACTCGGGCGCCCAGAGCACCTCGCCGGCGAGGTTGATGCGCACCAGCGACGAGGCGGTGATCTCGTCGTAGGTGAGGCCGAAGGCGTTGAGCAGGAACTCCTCGGTGCCGGGGATCTTCACCGAGATGTGGTTGTAGATGAGGTCGTCCATCCCGAAGTGCTTCACCAGCCGGTAGGCGCAGGCGCAGTCCACGCGGGCAGCCCACTCCTGCGGGCTGACCTGATCGCGGATGGACGCGAGCTGCAGCGGCGGATAGTCGGGATCGGGCTGCAGTACCGGATAGGCGCTGCGCAGGTCGGCCAGCGCGGCACGGGCCTCAGACATGATCGGCGGCGTCTCCCGGGACGGGGACGGGCTCGGCCAGGCGGCTGGCCAGCACCTTGTCGATGCGCTTGTTGTCCATGTCGACCACCTCGAAGCGCCAGTCCTGCCAGTCGATGCGATCGCCGGTGTTGGGCACGCGGCCCAGCAGCAGCATCACCATCCCGCTGAGCGTGTGGTAGCGGCCCTTGTCCTCCTCGGGCAGTTCGGGCAGGGCAAGCCGGTCCTTGAGCTCGGGCAGCGGGATCAGGCCGTCGAGCAGCCAGGAGCCGTCGTCGCGCTGCATGGCCCAGGCATCCTCGGCGCGGTGCGGCTTGAACTCGCCGGTGATCGCCTCGAGCACATCCTGCAGCGTGACCAGACCCTGGATCTCGCCGTATTCGTCGATCACCAGCGCGAGCTGCACATTGTTCGAGCGGAAGTTCTCGAGCAGCTCCATGCCGGTCTGGGTCTCGGGCACGAACACCGCCGGCAGCAGGTCGCGGGCGAGATCGGCGCGCTCGCCGCGCAGGGTCTGGGCGAGCACCTGGCGCGCGGTGGCGATGCCCAGCACCGTGCCCGGTCCGCCCTTGCATACCGGGAAACGGCTGTGCTCGGCGCGCTCGATCTTCTGCAGGTTGTCCTCGAGCGGGTCGTCGATGTCGAGCCAGACGATGTCGGCGCGCGGAATCATCAGCGAGGTGATCTGACGGTCGTCGAGCCGGAACACGTTGCGCACCATCTGGTGTTCCTGGCGCTCGATCACTCCGGCGTCGGAGCCCTCGGCGAGCATGGCCTGGATGTCCTCCTCGGTGACCGCGCTCTGCGAACCGGCGCGCACGCCGAACAGACGCAGGGTGAGGTCGGTGGACAGGCTGAGCAGGCGCACGAAGGGCTTGGTCAGAATGGCCAGGGCCTGCAGCGGCCGGGCCACCACGCGGGCGATCGGCTCGGGGTTGATCTGGCCCAGGCGTTTGGGCAGCAGCTCGCCGATGACGATGGAGAAGTAGGTGATGCTCACCACCACCAGCGCGGTGGCGCCGATCTCGCTGGGGCCGCGCTCCAGACCGAGGGTCTGAAGCCAGAGCGCGAAGGGCGCGGCCAGCGCCGCCTCGCCGACGATGCCGTTCAGCACGCCGATGGAGGTGATCCCGATCTGGATCGTGGACAGGAAGCGGGTGGGATCCTGGCCCAGGGTGAGGGCGGTGGCTGCCCCGGCATCACCGGCATCGGCCATCTTCTGAAGGCGGGTACGACGCGCGGTGACCAGCGCGATTTCGGCCATGGCGAGCATCCCGTTGAGCAGGATGAGGCCGAACAGGACGACGATTTCCATGGAGTGGGCGCCGGCGGGCGCCCCAGCGGTTTCGGAATCGGCATTGTCGCAGGCCGCGGGCCCCTCGCGCAAAGCCGCCCGGCGCCTGGCTCGGGCCTACACTGCCCGCACCACGCTGGCGAGGAGGCCGACATGATCGAACATCACCTGGACATCCCGACCCCCGACGGGCTCATGAACACCTTCTATGTGCACCCCGACGAGGGCGGGCCGCACCCGGTGGTGCTGTTCTACATGGACGCGCCGGGCAAGCGCGAGGAGCTGCACGACATGGCGCGGCGCATCGCCTCGGTGGGCTACGCGGTGATCCTGCCCAACCTGTACTACCGGCGCACCCGCGAGTTCGTCATGGTGCGCGACGAGGCCGGCTTCAAGCGCATGTTCGAGATGATGGACCACCTCAGCAATGCGCTGATCGCCAGCGACACCGGCGCGCTGCTGCGCTTCATCGACTCGCGGCCCGAGCTGCGTCACGACCGGGTGGGCGTCGTGGGCTACTGCATGAGCGGGCCGTTCTCGGTGACCGCCGCGGCGAACCACGCCGATCGCATCTCGTGCATCGCCTCGATCTACGGCGCACGCATGGTCACCGACAAGCCCGACTCGCCGCACCGGGTGCTCGACCGCGTGCGCTGCGAGTCGTACTTCGCCTGCGCCGAGATCGACCAGTACGCGCCGCGCGAGATGATCGATACCCTGGAGTCGGCGCTGAAGACGGCCGGCACGCCTTACCGGCTGGAGTGGTACCCGGGCGCGCAGCACGGCTTCGCCTTCCCGCTGCGGGCCGGCATCTACGACAAGCCCAGCGCCGAGCGTCACTGGCAGCGTCTGTTCTCGCTGTTCGAGCGCAACCTGAAGCGCTGAGCGGGCGGCAGCGGCGCGGCCTGCCCGGGCCTGGTGGCGCTCGGGTCGGGCCTCGCGGCCGGCCCGCCCATGCCCCGGAGGCTGCGCGATCGGGCCTCAGTCGCGAAAGAAGAACTCGCCGATCGACTGGTCGTAGAGCGCGGGCACCTGTTCGTGGCCCACTGCCCGCGCCTTGGCCACCACCTCGGCACGCACGGCGCGCATCAGCCGGTCGACGCTCACGCCGGGCTGCTCGATCTGACGCAGCAGCACGCGGGTGAACAGGCCGTTGGGATCGCGATCGCCGGGGTTGAGCCGGTCGAGCGCCTGCTGACCGGCGCCCGCCGAGAAAAGCACCATCTGGCCCGTGGCCGGGGTGGTGGGCGCCATGCCACGGGTGCCGATCGCCCGACCGCTGCCCTTGAAGGGGTTGTCGCGGCAGGCGTCGACGATCGCCAGCGTGAACCGCGCCTTGCGATCCTGGATGTCGTCGAGCACCTTCTGCAGCGGCAGGGCATCGTCGCGCACCTGTTCGGCGGAATCGCCTCGGATGTCGGCCGGCAGCAGATAGTTGGTGCCGCCGATCTGCACCCCGTGCCCGGCGAAGAAGAACAGCACCTCGTCGCCGCCCTGGATGCGACTGTTGAACTGGCGCAGTTCGTCCTTCATGGCCCGCTCGGTGAGGTCGGTGCGCAGCGTGACCGCATAGCCGAGCTTGCCGAGCTGCGCGGCCATCGCGCGGGCGTCGGCCCGGGCGTTCTGCAGCGGGGTGACCGTGGTGTAGCTGTCGTTGCCGATCACCAGCGCGAGACGGCGCGCGCTGCCGGCCGCGGGGGCTTTGGGCGTCGCGCTGGCAGCGGGCGCCTGGGCCACCGGCTGGGTGGTCGCGGGTGCGGCGGGCGGGTTGCTGGCGGCCTGCTGGCGACGCACTTCCTCGCGCAGCTTGGCGAGTTCGGCGGCGAGCTCCTCGATCGGACCGAGCCTTGCCGGGGCGGCAGGCGCGCCGGTGCCGGCCACCGCGGGCGAGTTGCCGGGTGGGCGCACCGCCGGCGCAGGGCCGGCCTGGCTCACCGTGGGCGCAGGGCCGGCCTGGCTCACCGTGGGCGAAGGGCTGGCCTGGCTCACCGTGGGCGAAGGGCTGGCCTGGCTCAAGACGGGCGCCGGGCCCGGCGGACTGACGATCGGCGCAGGGCCGGCCGGGCTCACAGCGGGCGCCGCGCTGGCTGGCCTTGCGGTGGACGCAGGGCCGACCGGGGTGACCGGTGTCGCGGTCACCGGTCTGATGGTCTGCGCGGTCATGGTGGCCATCGGCTGGGCCGTGACCGCGGCCACCGACGGCACGGGCTGGCTGGGGCGTGATTGATCGAGCATGGCATGGATGCGATCGCGCGCCGCCTGCTCGTACATCACCGGTTCCGAGCGGCCGGCGACCGGTGGCGTGGCCGACGCCGGACCGCTGCGTACCGCGGCAGTGGCACTTGCCTGGAGCGCGCCGCCGAGCGTGGGCATGCGCACGGTCCGGACCCCGTCGAGGAAGGCCGCACCGCTGGCGCTGACCATGCCGCGCGACCAGGCGCGGAGCACCGCGTGGGCGGGTTCCTCGCGGCTCTCCCGGGCGAGCTCACGCAGCTTGAACGGATCGATGCCCATCGGCGCGGTGCGCACGAAGGCGTTCACGAAGATGCCCGGTCCCTGCCAGCGTCGTACGCTGAGTTCCAGGAAGGCAGTGCTCTCGGCAGCCCAGGGCGGGCTGCTGCCGAGGGCGGCGATGATCGGCGTCCAGGCGCTGGTGGCCTCGACCGTGCGCGTCCAGTCGGAGAACCGGGTGATGCTGAACCAGCGGGAGCACCGGGTGACCAGCTGGCTGTGAAGGGTGTCGTGGCGGTCGACCAGCCAGGCGTTGGCGGCGTTCTCCTCGCACACCGAGCGTTCCCAGTTCATGCGGTCGGTGACTGCCCGCAACACCAGCAGCGGCACGGCGGCGGCCGGATCCTCGGACTGGACGGCCACGGTGTGGGCCACGGTTTCCATGCCGGCGACCTTGCGCGGCTGATTGAAGACCGCGATCACCCGCCAGCGGCCATCGGGCAGCCCGACGAGGTTGCCGCCGCCCAGGTCGAGCATGCCCTGGATGATCGAGCCCGTCACCGGTTGCGCCTGGGCGCCGGTGGGCAGGAGGAGCGCAGCCGGCAACAGCAGGAGGGCGGCGACCAGCGCGAACAGCCTCCGGATCGCACGGCGGCGGTCCTGGGCGGCTGGCGCGCCGCACCCGGATCGGAGGGGCATCGGGATCGGCTGGGGTGCGGCCGGCAGCGGGTGCTCGGGCATGGCTCTCCTCATCGTGAATGGCCACGGCCACGGCGCCGTCGGCGGTTCATCCTATCGCGGGGGCCTGGTGCCCGCGGCGGCCCGGCCCCCGGCCGGTCGGATCGCCGGCGTGAACGGCCGGCGCTTTGCTATCCTCGACCCATCCGCCGTCCGCAGCGCATTCCCGCCCTGGCCCGTCGACCGGCGACAAGGATCTCCTGATGAGCGATGTGTCGGTGGACCGCACCCGCCGGGTGCGGCCGGTGCTTGAGTATCCCTGTGGCGAACCGCCGGCGGCCGGCCAGGCCACCGAGGTGGCGCCCGGCGTGCTCTGGATCCGCATGCCCCTGCCGTTCTCGCTGGCCAACATCAATCTGTGGGCAATCCGCGACGGCGAGGGCTGGACGGTGGTCGACACCGGCATCCAGACCCCCGAGACCGCCACCGCCTGGCGCGAGGTGCTGGCCGGGCCGATGGCCGGCCTGCCGGTCACGCGGGTGATCGTCACCCACATGCACCCTGACCATGTCGGCATGGCGGGCTGGCTGATCCGCAAGTTCCCGGGCGCCGCGCTGTGGATGACCAAGCTCGAGTACCTCAACTGCCGGGTGCTGGTGGCCGACACCGGCCGCGAGGCGCCCGAGGACGGCGTGCTGTTCTACCGCCGTGCCGGCTGGAACGAGGAAGCCATCGAGCATTACCGCACCCGCTTTGGCGGCTTCGGCAAGAGCACCTACAAGATCCCCGACAGCTTCCGGCGCCTGAAGGATGGCGACGAGCTGCGCATCGGCGACCATGCCTGGCGGGTGGTGGTGGGCAACGGCCACTCGCCCGAGCATGCCTGCCTGCACTGCCCCGAGCTCGGCCTGCTGATCTCGGGGGATCAGGTGCTGCCGCGCATCTCCTCCAATGTCTCGGTGTTTCCCACCGAGCCGCAGGCCGATCCGCTGGGCGACTGGCTGAGTTCGCTGGCGCGCATCCGCCGCGAGGTGCCCGATGCGGTGCTGGTGCTGCCGGCCCACAACGAACCCTTCCGTGGCCTGCATGCGCGGCTCGATGACCTGATCCGCGGTCACGAGGTCGGCCTCGAGCGTCTGCGCCGCTCGCTGCGCGACCGGCGCTGCCGGGCGATCGATGTCTTCGGCGCGCTGTTTGCGCGCAAGATCGACGGCGACAAGCACCTGCTGGGCATGGCCACCGGCGAGAGCCTCGCCCACCTCAACTACCTCATCGCCCGTGGCGAGGCGGTCCTGGAGACCGACGAGCAGGGTGTGAACTGGTACCGCGCCGCCTGAATCCATGTCGTTCGCCCTGATCCCCGGTGCCGAAACCGGCAGCCTGCTGGCGGCCATGGCTGCCACCGCGCTGCTGGGGCTGAAGCATGGCTTCGACGCCGATCACCTCGCGGCCATCGACGCGGTGGGGCGGGTGCACCGCCAGGCCGGCCGGCTGCGCGCGGCGGCCGCCAGCGGCGCGCTGTTCTCGGGCGGGCACGCCCTGGTGATGCTGGCGGCGGCGCTGCTCGCGTTCCGGGCCGGCGGCACCCTCCTGCCCGACTGGCTGGACGCGGCCGGCGCCTGGCTCTCCATCGGCTGCCTGAGTCTGATCGGCATGCTGAGCATCCGCTCGGCCGACCATCATCGGCCCGGGCCGCTCGCCTGGCGGCGCGCCCTGCTCGGGCGGCTGCTGCCAAGCGACATGCCGGCCTGGTCGGCCGCGCTGGTGGGCGGGCTCTTCGCCTTCTCGCTCGACACGCTGGCCACGGCCGCCATGTTTGCCGGCTCGGGGGCCCGACTGGGCGGCTTGCCGGCGGTGGCCTTGCTGGGGCTGGCCTTTGCCGCCGGGATGCTCACGGCTGACGGCCTCTCGGGCTGGTGGGTGAACCGGCTGAGCGGTGCCGGCGCGCTGCAGCAGCGCCGGGGTCGGCGCCTGGCCGGTTGGCTGGTGGGCCTGGCCGCGCTGTTCACCGCCGCGCTGGGCGCGGCCCGGCAGCTGGCGCCGGCGCTCGATGACTGGGCCGACTCCCATGCACTGGGCGTGGGGCTCGCCCTGCTGCTGGCCACCTCGCTCAGCCTGGTGGCGGCCGCAGCCTACGCCCGGTTGCGCCCGGGCTGAGCGGGCCGGCGCGGTCCGAACCGGCAGCGCGCCCGCCTGCCCGGGCTGATCGGGCCTCAGCCCTTCGCGCGCAGCGCCTCCCAGACCCGTGGCGGCGTGAAGGGCATGTCCATCGGCGGCACGCCGCGCCGCCGCAGTGCATCGCTCATCGCATTGACCAGCGCCGGCAGCGAGCCCGAGCAGCCGGATTCCCCCACGCCCTTGGCGCCGAGCGCGTTCAGGCGGGTGGGCACCGGGTGGTAATCGGTGCGGATGTGGCGCAGCCAGTCGGCCCTCGGCATGACATAGTCCATGAAGCTGCCGGTGAGCAGCTGGGCGGTGTCGGGGTCGTAGACCAGCTGCTCGCCGAACACCTGACCCGCGCCCTGCACCACGCCGCCGTGCACCTGGCCCTGGGTGAGCTGCGGCGAGACCACATGGCCGAGATCGTCCACCGAGGTGTAGGCCACGATCTCGGTGATGCCGGTGGCCGGATCGATCTCGACCTCGGCCACATGGCAGCCATTGGGGAAGGTGGTGCCCGAGGTGGACTCCCCTTCGCAGTCGAGCGGATGCGGGCTGGCGCCGCGCAGCGACTCGGCCAGCTCGAACAGGCCGATGCGGTGCTCGCCGCCGTGGAAGGCGCCGTCACGGTACTCGAGGGTGGCCGCAGGCAATGACAGGGCGCGGGCGGCGTGCGGTCGCGCGCGCTCGATCAGGTTGCCGGCCAGCACCTTGAGTGCGCTGCCCGCCCCGTAGAGCGAGCGCGATCCGCCGGTGCCGTTGCCCACCAGCTCCTCGGCGGGATCGCTGGCGTGGTAGCGCAGCTGCTCGCGCGGCACGCCGAGCAGGCCGGCCACCAGCTGCGTGAACGAGGTCTCGTGGCCCTGACCCGAGGGGCCGGTGACGCCGTGCAGATGGAGCAGGCCGTCATCGCGGAAACGCGCCGAGACCTGGTCCTTGGGGGCCACGCCGCCGCCCGAGGCCTCGAGGTAGCAGCCGAAGCCGATGCCGCGCAACCGGCCGCGGGCCTCGCTGGCCTGACGGCGGGCGTCGAAGCCGGCATAGCCGGCCAGGCCGAGCGCCTTGTCCATCACGGCGGCGAACTCGCCGCTGTCGTACTCGGTGCCGTTGGCCGTGGTGTAAGGGAAGGCCGAGGGCGGGATGAAGTTGCGCCGGCGCAGCGCCACCCGGTCAAAGCCATGTTCGGCCGCGGCCTGGTCGATCAGCCGCTCGATGGCATAGGCGATGTCGGGTCGGCCGGCGCCCCGGTAGGCCGACACCGGCACGGTGTGGGTGTAGACCAGCGTGGAGCGCGCGTGCAGGGCCGGCACCCGATAGGCCCCTCCCATGGTCACGGTGAGGTTGCGGGTGCCGATCATCGACTGGAAGTAGCAGGTGTAGGCGCCGAGATCGGCCTGGTTCTCGTAGCGCAGCGCCAGGATGTTGCCTTCGGCGTCGAGCGCGATGCTTGCCTGCAGCACCAGCGCGCGGCCGTGCCAGTCGCTGAGGAAGATCTCGCTGCGCGAACCCACCCACTTCACCGGCCGGCCGAGCTTGCGCGCGGCGAGCATCACCAGCGCCTGCTCGGGATACGGCCCGCCGCGCAGGCCGAAGGAGCCGCCGACATCATGGGCGATCACCTCGATGCGGCTGGCGTCGTAGCCGGTGATCGCGGTGAGCGACTGCCGCATGCCGAGCATCCCCTGGGTGGGGGTGTGGATGGTGAAGCGGTCGGTCTCGGGGTGATGCACCGCCAGGCAGGCCCGCGGCTCGAGGGGCGCGCCGGCCAGGCGCTGGCTGTGCATGCGCAGGGTGGTGGTGTGGGCGGCCCGGGCGAAGGCGGCATCGGCCGCGGCGGCGTCGCCGGCCTCGTAGACCACGCTGACATTGCCGGGCATGGACTCGTGCACCAGCGGGGCGCCGGGGGCGAGTGCCGCATCCAGCGAGGCGACCGCGGGCAGGTCCTCGTAGTCGATGGCGACCAGTTCGGCGGCGTCCTGCGCGGCGCGGGCGGTGTCGGCGATCACCATCGCGATGGGCTGCCCGACGAAGCGGACCTGGTCGGTGGCGAGGATGGGCAGCTGACACTTGACCTGGGGCTTGCCGTCGGCACCGGTGACCGGCGGCCCGCCCGGGATGGGCTGGAAGCCGGCCTCGGCGACATCGAAGGCGGTGAGCACGGCGACCACGCCGGCGGCCTCGCTGGCGGCCGAGCCGTCCACGCGCAGCAGCCGGGCATGGGCACGATCGGATCGGACCATGGCGGCGTGCAGCTGACCGGGCAGGTTCCAGTCGGCGGTGTAGCGGCCCTGGCCGGTGACCAGGCGCCGGTCTTCGTCGCGGGCGGGCGCCAGCCCACCGGTGCGCGGATCGATATTCACGCTCATTGGGCGCCCCCCTCGGCGGCGGCCAGCCGGCCGGCGGCGGTGCGCACCGCCTCGACGATGTTCACGTAGCCGGTGCAGCGGCAAAGGTTGCCGGCGAGCCCCTCCAGGATCTGCTCGTCAGAGGGGGAGGGGTGGCGGCGAAGCAGATCGACGCTGGCCATGATCATGCCTGGCGTGCAGAAGCCGCACTGCAGGCCGTGGCAGGCCGAGAAAGCCTCCTGCACGGGGTGCAGGCGTTCGCCCTGGGCGAGGCCCTCGATGGTGACCACCGAGCAGCCCTCGGCCTGTGCGGCGAGCATGGTGCAGGACTTCACGGCCTGGCCATCGACATGCACGGTGCAGCAGCCGCACTGGCTGGTGTCGCAGCCGACATGGGTGCCGGTCAGCCCGAAGCTGTCGCGCAGCAGGTCGGCCAGCAGCGTGCGCTCCTCGCACTGCGCGGTGCGCGGCTGGCCATTGAGGACGAGTTCGATCTTCATGGGGAGGTCTCCGGGTCAGGCCGAGGCGCTGGTGAGCGCGGCCACCGCGCGCTGGGTCATGAGCGTGACGAGGTGGGCGCGGTACTGGGCAGGGGCGTGCAGGTCGGCGTTCAGGCCCTCGGGCGAAAGGCTGAGCGAGCCGACAGCGGCGGCCGAGAGGTCGCGGGCGAGGGCCGTCTCGGCCGCCTGCCAGCGGAACACGCCCGGGCCGGCCCCGGTCACCGCCACGCGGATCTCGTCGTCGAACTCGGCCACGAACACCCCGGTCATGGCATAGCCCGAGGCGGGATGCGGGAACTTGGCGTAGGCCGCACGCCGCGGGCAGCCGAAGCGCACCGCGGTGATGATCTCGTCGGGCTCCAGCGCGGTGGTGAACATGCCCTGGAAGAATTCATCGGCCGGGATGCCGCGCCGGTCGGTGACCACCACCGCGCGGCAAGCCAGCACCGCGGCCGGGTAGTCGGCGGCCGGATCGTTGTTGGCGATCGATCCGCCCAGGGTGCCGCGGGCGCGCACCTGCGGATCGCCGATGCGTCCGGCGAGATCGGCCAGGGCCGGCAGGCTGGTGCGCACCGTCGCGTCAGCGGCGATCTCGCCATGCCGTGTGCCCGCACCCACCGACAGCGCGTCGCGGTCGCGGGCAACGCCGCGCAGTTCAGCGAGCCTGCCGATGTCGATCAGGGTGGAGGGGGCCGCCAGCCGGTGCTTCATCGAGGGCAGCAGGGTCATGCCACCGGCCAGCAGCCGGGCTTGCGGATCGGCCTTCAGGCCGGCCAGCGCCTGTGTCAGGCCGGCGGCCCGCTGGTAGGAGAAGGGATACATGGAGTGCCTTTCGGGGCAGGCCCGTTTCCGGGGATGGCGGGACATTAACACCGCGTGCCGGGCGCAGCCGGGGAGTCCGTTTCGCGCCTTGCCGGCAGATTGCCGTGGCGAGCGATCCCCGGCATTGATCCTGGAAGGGGGCGGCGGACGGAATCTGCCGCCAGACGGTATCCAGTTCCTGCGTCGGGGGCCGAAAACCGTCGTATGGCTCTTCGCGCGTCCAGCAGGGATTCGGCGGCACCGGTGGTTCGGGTGCGGGCCGCCCTCGTGCGCCGCCGAGTACCGCTCCTGTTCGCCGGCAGTCTGCTGGTGGCCGTGGCCTGCGCCGTTGCCCAGACCCACTCGCCGGGGCCACGTGCGCCGCTGGCGGGCATCGCCCGTGATTCGGTCGCCGTGGTCACCGGGGCCAGCGGCGACACGGTTCTGCTGCGAGCCGGTTCGCTGACCTCGCCGGTGCGGCCGGGCATGCAGCTCGCGGCCGGCGATCGGCTCTTCACCCGGGGCGGCGGCCGGGTTGCGCTGCGCTTTTCCGATGGCGCGGTGATGGCCCTGCATCCGAACACCGAGTTCCGGATCGACGACTACCAGTACGACACCGCCGACCAGCGCAGCTTCCTCAGCCTGATGCGGGGCGCGCTGCGCACCGTCACCGGGGCGATCGGCCGCCGCCAGCGCGATGACTACCGCCTGAACACCCCCAGCGCGACGATCGGGATCCGCGGCACCGAGTACGAGGCCAGCGAGACGGTCTGTCCGCCGTCTGGCTGCGGGCCGGGCGAGCGGGCCGGGCTCGCCCTGCGGGTGATCCAGGGCCGGGTTGCGCTCAGCAACGAGGCTGGCAGTCTCGAGGTCGGCGCGGGTGCGACCGGGCTCGTGACCGACCGGCGTACGCTGCCGGTGCTTGCCGCGCAGACGCTGCCGCCGCAGGCAGTCCCGCCGCAGGCAGCCCCGGCAGCGGCGGTGCCACGGCAGACCGTCGGGTCCCCGCCGGAACCACCGGTTCCGGGCAGCGAGCCGGTTGCGCCACGCTGAGCCAGCGATGCGCGGGGCCGATCGGCCCTACACTGCCGCGATGTTCGGCACCGCATTCACCTGGTGGGGCACCGCGGTCACCTGGCTGGAGGTCATCGCATGCCTGCTCGCCTTCGCCTGCGTGGTCTGCAACATCCTCGAGAACTCCTGGGGTTGGCCCCTGGCGATCGTGAGCAGCGGCCTCTATGCCTGGCTCTTCGCGCACCATCGCATCTATGGCGACGCCGGCCTGCAGGTGTTCTTCGCCCTCACCTCGCTCTGGGGATGGTGGCAGTGGCTGTTCGGTCGGCGCGCCGGTGCCGGGCCGGGCGAGCGCTTGAGGGTGGTGCGGCTCGCGCCACGCCAGATGCGGGTGCTGGCGCTGGCCTGGCTCGCGCTTTGGCTGGGCCTCGGCCTGGTTCTCACCCGGCTGACCGACTCCGACGTCCCCTGGCTGGATGCCTTTCCCACCGCGGGCAGCCTGCTCGGTCAGGTGCTGCTCGGACGCAAGGTGCTCGAGAACTGGCTGGTCTGGATGCTGGTCAATGTGTCGAGCATCGCGCTTTTCACCCACAAGCAGCTCTGGCTCACCGCCCTGCTGTATGCGCTGTTCATTGGCACGGCGCTGATCGGGTGGCTGCGCTGGCGGGCGGTCTGGCGCGCCGGGCGCGGGCCGATCTGAGAAGGGCGCTGGTGTATCCTCAACCCGTCTTCCGACCGTCATGGCCCGACCTGCCAACCCGACCCAGGCGCCGGCTCCTGCCGGCCTGACCACCGCCGACCCCCGGTCGCTGCCGGGGTCGGTGCTCGACGGCCTCGGAGCCCATGTCTGCCTGCTCGATGCCCGCGGCGTGATCCTGGTCGTGAACCGGGCCTGGCAGGAGTTCGCGGTGGCCAACGGCGCGCCCCCCGGCACCCGCCATGAGGGCACCAACTACCTCTCGGTATGCGAGGCCGGCGATGCCGCGGGCTGCGGCGTGGGCGAGCAGCCATCGTTTGCGTCCGGGTTGCGCGATGTGCTCGCGGGTCGCGCCGACGCCTTCGAGTTCGAATATCCCTGCCACTCTGCCGCCGAGCAGCGCTGGTTCCTGGCCCGCGTTGCCCGGGTGCGCGACAGCGACCCGCCGCTCGTGGTGGTGGCCCATGACGACATCTCTGCGCTCAAGCGCACCCAGCTCACCCTTGCAAGACGCGAGGCGGTGCTCGCCGATCTCGCAGCGTCGATCCCCGGTGCACTGTTCCGGCTGGTGGTCGGCGCCGATGGCGCGTTCGGCTATCGCTACCTCAGCCCGGGCGCCGCTGCGCTGTTCGGGCTGGATGCGGCGGCGCTCGCCGCCGACGCCCGCTGCATCGACGAGCAGGTGCTGCCCGAGGACCGCGCCGAGCGCGCGCGCAGCCTGCGGGCCGCTGCGGCCGCCGGCATCCGCTGGGAGAGCGAACACCGCATCCGGCTGGCCGACGGTGCCGTACGCTGGGTGCAGGCTCAGGCCCTGCCGCGGCCCGATGGCGCCGGAGGGACACTCTTCACCGGTCTGTTCAGCGATGTCACCGATCGCCGTCGCGCCGAGGAGGGCCTGCGGATCAGCGAGGAGACCTACCGGACACTGTTCCAGACCATTCCGCTCGGGGTGGTCTACCACGACCCGTCCGGCCGGATCACCTCGGCCAACCCGGCCGCCCAGCGCATCCTGGGGCTGAGCCTCGATCAGATGCAGGGCCGCAGCTCGGTCGATTCCCGCTGGCGCGCCATCCGCGAAGACGGCGCCGACTTTCCCGGCGATCAGCACCCCGCAGCGCAGGCCATCCGGACACGCCAGCCGGTGCGCGATGTGGTGATGGGCGTGTCGGTGCCGGAACGGGGCTATGTCTGGATCATGGTCAACGCGGTGCCGATCCTCAAGGCTGGCGAACTGGTCGAGGTCTACGCCAGCTTCGAGGACATCACCCAGCGCGTCCTTCTGAGCCAGGAGCTGCGCCAGCAGGCCACCACCGACTTTCTCACCGGCCTGGTCAATCGCCGCTACTTCATGGAACGCCTGGAGGCCGAGTTCTCGCGGGTGCGCCGCCATGGGCGTCACCAGAGCTGCCTGCTGGCGCTCGATCTCGATCACTTCAAGCGGGTCAACGACACCCACGGCCATGCCGCCGGCGACCAGGTGCTGCGCCATGTTGCCGACCTGATGCGCCAGAGCGTGCGTCGCCCGGATGTGCTCTCGCGCAGTGGCGGCGAGGAGTTCCTGCTGCTGCTGCCCGACACCGGCCGCGAGGCGGCGGTGTCACTGGCCGAGCGTATCCGCCGGCGCATCGCTGCCTCGCCCACGATGGCCGATGGCCTGCCGATCGCCGTCACGATCAGCATCGGTGTCAGTGCGCTCAATCCCGCCGACACCACCCCCGACGCCGTGCTGGCGCGCGCCGATGCCGCGCTCTATGAAGCCAAGCGCAGCGGGCGCGATACGGTGCGTGTCGCCGGCTGAGGAGATCCATGCCGATCCATCTCGACCCCGAGGAACTCGCCCGTCTGGCCCATGCCGACGAGCTGCGGCTGCGGCTTCCTGTCCCGTCGCGGCCGGTCTCGAGCGACGAGTTCATGCCCGCACCGCAAAGCCCGCAGCAGCGGCGATTCGAGGCCCGCACGCTCGCCTACGGTCGCGAGTTCGCGCGCCACCAGGGCCTGACCCGCCGGCGCTTCTTTCAGAGCGCAGCCGGGATGGCCGCAGCGTTCCTCGCGATGAACGACACCTGGGGCCCGCTCTTCGCGGTGTCGCACGCAGAGGCGGCCACCCCCGACATGGCGAGTGCGCGCGCCTCGGCGCTGTCGGGCCAGTTCATCATGGACATGCACACCCATTTCCTGCATGACCAGACCCGGCTCGCCGGTTTCATCCGTTCCCGCGAGGCGGTGGGTCGTGCCGGATGGAATCCGGCGCTTGCGGGCAGGCCGCAGTCGCTGGAAGACCTGAAGTACGCGAACTACTTCAAGGAGGTCTTTCTCGACTCCGACACCAAGGTGGCGCTGATCAGCGGCTCGGCCTCGCATGACCCGGTCGACTGGTTCCTGAGCAACGACCAGAAGCGCGACGCGCGCGCCCGCATCAATGCCACCGCCGGCGGCACCCGCCGCGCCTTCTCGCACCTGATCTTCACGCCGGGCGTGCCCGGCGCGCTCGAGCGCTTCGAGCGTGAACTCGTCGCGCTCGCGCCCGACTCCATCAAGGGCTACACCATCGGCGACAACACCAACAAGCCGATGGCGCGCTGGCCCTGGCGCATGGACGACGAGAAGCTCGCCTACCCTTACTACGAGCGCGCGCTCAAGGCCGGCATCCGCAATGTCTGCGTGCACAAGGGCCTGTTCCCGCCGCACACCGAGCAGCAGTTCCCGCACCTGCTGCCCTACTGCCGCGTCGACGATGTCGCCCGGGCCGCGCGCGACTGGCCACAGCTCAATTTCATCATCTACCACTCGGCCTACCGGTATGCCGCCGGCGGGCGCACCGAGGATGCCTGGGCGCAGGTGCAGGCGAGCGGTCGGGTCGACTGGGTGACTGACCTCGCCGAGATCCCGTCGCGCCACGGCGTGAGCAATGTCTATGGCGATCTCGGCCAGATCTTCGCCCAGAGCACCATGGCCGATCCCCACCTGGCGGCCTTCATGATGGGCACGCTCATCCGCGGTCTGGGCGTGGAGCGGGTGGTGTGGGGCACCGACGCGATCTGGACCGGCTCGCCGCAGTGGCAGATCGAGGCGCTGCGCCGCCTGGAGATTCCCGAGGACATGCAGCGCCGCCATGGCTTCCAGCCCCTGGGGCCTGCCGATGGTCCGGTGAAGAACGCGATCTTCGGCGGCAACAATGCCCGTCTGTACGGCTTCACCGAGGCCCAGCGCCAGGCGCTGGCCGGCGACCGGCTGAGCGAGGCGCGGCTGGCCTATCAGAGGGCCGGCACCTCGCGTTCGAACCTGGCCTACGGCTTCGTGGCGCGCGATCGCGCCAGCTGAAGCCCCGGCGCCGTTGCGGCCACCCGGGCCGCAGCCGGGCCGCGGCATAGAATCGCGGCCCATCGACCTTCCATCCGGCTCATCCGGTCTTTCCAGGAGAACCCCGTGTCGCGCCTGCCTGCATTCCGTTCCAACCCCGATGCCGCCATGCCGGCTGCGTCCTCATCCGGCCAAGCGCGCCGCAAGGCCCTGCAGGCGGCGGGCGCCCTGGCCCTGGGCGCCGCCTTGCCCGGCGCGGCCCGGGCCCAGTCCGACTGGCCGCGGCAGTCGGTGCGTCTGGTGGTGCCCTTTCCGGCCGGCGGCGGTGCCGACCTCGGCGCGCGTGCAGTGGCCGTGCACCTGGGCAATGCCTTCGGCAAGCCGGTGGTGGTGGAGAACCGCGCCGGCGCCGACGGCGCGGTGGCTGCGCTGGAGGTGAAGCGCTCGGCGCCCGATGGCCACACCCTGTTCTTCGGCACGGCCACCTCGATGTCGTATGTGCCCTCGCTCAAGCGCGAGCCGCCCTATGACCCGGTGGCCGACTTCACGCCGATCTCCACCTTCTGCATCTTCACCTTCTACCTGATGGTGGCGCCGACCATGCCGGCGCGCACCCTGGCTGAACTGGTGGCACATGTGAAGGCCAACCCGGGCAAGTTCGCCTACGCCACCGGCAACAGCACCGGCATCCTGAGCATGGGCCAGCTCGCCCGCCAGAACGGCCTGGACATGACCCATGTGCCCTACAAGGGCGAGGCCCAGGCCGCGATCGATCTGATCGGCGGGCGGGTGCAGATGATGTTCGCCACGCCGGCGGTGATGCCCCAGCTGCTCAAGGAGAAGTTCCGGCCGGTGGCGGTGCTGCTGCCTCGGCGCACCACCACCATGCCCGAGGTGCCCACCATGGCCGAGGCCGGTCAGCCGCTGGTCAACATCTCGCCCTGGGGCGGGCTGTTCGGGCCGGCGCGTCTGCCGGGCGACCTGGTCGAGCGCATCTCGCGCGACTTCGGCACGGTCATGCGGCGCGCCGATGTGGCCGAGCAGTACGAGAAGCTCGGCCTGTTCCCCACGCCGTCCACGCCGCAGGTGATGGCCGATGTGCTGCGTCAGCAGCTCGCGGTCTGGGACCGCACCATGCGCGACCTGGGCATCGCCCGCGAGTGATCGGGGCGCTCAGGTCCGCAGGCTGATCAGCAACGCGGCGGCGAGGCCCGTCGCCAGCGGTGGCAGCGCCAGCGGCCAGGCTCGTCGGTAGAGCGCGGCTTCGGCCGCGCCCAGGCCGAGCACTGCGGTGCCCATCGACACCCGCATCGGCGAGAGCATCGAGAGGTTGGCCGACACGCTGGTCTGCACGGCTGCGATCCAGGCCGGGTCGGCACCCAGCCCGCGGGCCAGCGCAATGTCCAGGGGCATGAGCATGGCCGCGGCGGCCGCCGCGCTGCCGGTGAGAAAGCCGCCCACGGCCGCGAGCAGCGGCACACCCAGCAGTGCCCAGCGCTGCGCGAGTTCGCTCAGCGCCTCGGCCAGCGCCTGGGCCATGCCCGAGCCGAGATAGCACTGCGCCATCAGCATGAAGCTGGTGGTCACCGCGCAGGCTCGCCAGGCGCCGCGCGCGGCGCC
>NZ_CEXFHW010000017.1:0-38013 GCF_982640115.1 Quisquiliibacterium sp.
AAACCCGGCGTGAGATTCCCGGAGGCCTGGGTGATGTTGATGCCGGAGAAGGTCGTGCCCAGCGTACCGCCGGTCCGCGAGTAATTGCTGCCCACTGTGAAACTGCCTGTGCCGTTGAGCGTGCCGCCGGTCATCTGGAATCGGCTCACATCGATGGCGCCGTTGACGGTCTGGGTACCGGCCTGAACGATCAGGGTGCCGGCGCCGCTGATCCGGGAGGCGGTGTCGAAGGTACGGGTGCCGCCAAGGGTGAATTGCGAGCCGTTGGCGATGTTGTAGGTACCGGTGTCGGCAGTGGATGCCGGCGCGGTGAGTGCAAACCGGGTCAGAAAATTGACAGTGCCGAAGTTGTCGAAAGTACTGTCTGTGAAGCCGTTATCCTGCAGCGGATTGGACGAATTGATGGTGATCGTACCCCGGTTCGTCCATCTGGACGCGGCGGTGGCGGTTCCCGGCCCGGGGTTGCCGCTTGGCGTGACTGGATCTGCGCCGGTGTAGTTGAAACTTGCGCCCGAAGCAATGGTGAATTTCGAGCTGTCCAGAAGGACGAAATAATCATCCCCCGACATGTTGACCGTTCCCTGATTGATCCACTCGCGGGTATTGGCCAGCGCAACCCAGCGATCGGAAAGCGACATGTTCAGGGTGGTGGTGCCCTGTGTGGTCAGCGTGCCGGAGCCACCAATGGTGACGTTGTTGGTCGTGAAATTCATCGCACCGGTCACGGTGAGATTGCCGGTGCCGTTCAGGGTTCCCCCATCAAGGTTGAACTGCCCGATCGTGGCGTTGCCGTTGTTGAAGGTGAAGGTGCTGCCGTTCACCAGCGTGACCTTGCCGCCGTTGCTGGTGGCGGTGAGTGCGCCGCCATTGAGCCCCACGGTAGCGCTACGCAGATAGGTGCGACCTGTGCCGCTGCCGCTGGTATCGGAGTTCAGCGTCAGATTCAGCTTTCCGGCGCCACCACTCGCGATGATGCTGCTGTTCAGGTTGATGTCGCGGTGCGCATTGAGGGTGAGGGTGGCGTCGGTGCTGCCCGACATGGTGATCGCCGAGGCCACCGTGATGTCACCCCCCTGGCTGCCGCTTGCGCCGGTGGTCACCGACACACTGGTGCCTGCACTCAGCGCGGTGCTGATCGCCGCCGCGGAGACCGACGCGGGTTCGAAGATGGGCACATAGTTGGGTTCCCCGATGACATTGAGGTTGATCGTCCCGATGGTGACGTCAGTCGGGTCCAGCAACCAGGTGCCACCCCTGCCCGCCGGCGCCGAGGCATCGGCCGGCCGGGTCACCTCCAGCAGCCGCTTGCCCGAGGTCTCGATGAAGCCGCCATCGCCGCCCTGCGGGCCGCCGCGCGCGCTGATGTGCCCATGCACCCGCGCGGTGTCATCGGCCCACACGATCACCCGCCCGCCATCGCCGCGTGCGCGGGCATCGGCCGCCAGGCGCACATTGGGGGCCACCGTGGTGAGCGCCGCGTTGGCCACATCGGCCTCCTGCCCCTGGTAGCCGCCACCCACCCGGATGCCGCCGCCACCGGCCGCCCCCGAGGCATCGAGGCTCGCCTGCCCGAGCAGTTCCACCCGCGCGCCCAGCGCATCGATGCGACCGCCCTGCCCCGTGGCACCCTGCGCCGACATCGCGCCCGCCACGCTCGCCGTGCCCTGGCCGGCATCCACGCGCACCGTACCGCCCGTGCCGCCGTCGGCGCTGGTGACGCTGCCCTCGGCCAGCGTCACGCCCTGACTGGCGCCCAGCACCACCTGCCCCGCGGCATCGGTGCCGATGCTGTCGGCCCGCACGATGCCCTGCTGGTTGACGATGGCCCCGAACACATCCACCCGCCCACCCGGCGCACTGAGCAGCCCGGTGTTCAGCGCCTGACCCGCCGGCACCTGCACCCGCACCGCCAGATTGGGCAGCCCGGTGTCCACCAGCTCCACGCTGCTGGCCGCGGCCAGCCCCACCGCGCCGCCCGCCGCGGTGATGCTGCCGGCGTTCTCCACCCGCTCGCCGATCATCACCACCTGCCCACCGTGGGCCGAGGCCATGGCGCCTTCGTTGCGCACCGTGGCGCCCGGAGCCGATGCCGTGAAGCGGTAGCGCCCGGCGAGGAAGTCGCTGTCATTCAGACGCAGCGTGGACACCACCAGCGAGTTCACATCCACCCGCGCATCGCGCCCGAACAGCACCCCGTTGGGGTTGAGCAGCCACACCTGGCCGTTGCTGGTGAGCGCACCGAAGATCTGCGAGGACTCCCCGCCGGTGACCCGGTTGAGCACCTTGCTGGCTGCCGAGGCCTGCTCGAAGTGCACGCCCTGGCCGGCCCCCACCGAGAACGAGCGCCAGTTCAGGATGGCGTTGGGGCTGTTGCGCACCGTCATCTGCGCGCCCTGGGTGCTCACGCTGGCCTGGCCGCTCATCACCTGCAGGCCGCTGGGCAGGGCCTGCGCATGCACGGGCATCGGCAGCGCGATGAGCAGCGGGCTGAGAAAGCCCGCGCCGAGCAGGGCGTGGGCAAGCGTGTTCAGGTGCGGGGCAGCGCGGCGCGACGCGCCATGGGCCGCGGGGCGCGGCACGACACCGTCGGCAGGACGCAGGGAACGGGCACGGGAAACGTTGTTCGACATGGCTGGCTCCGGATTGGCAGCACGCTGGGAATATCGGGATGGATCAGGGCCCGACGCCCGCAGGCGCCGGATTGACAGGTCTCAGAACGTGATGGACAGGCTGCCGTGCAGGCGCCAGTCACCCGAACGGGTGCGGTAGGCGTCCTTCAGGGCCTGCGCCAGATCGAGCCTGAAGCGCAGGATCTGGTCGCCGGCGCTCCAGGTGGCGCGCAGCCCCACCCCCGCGCCCGCCAGCGTGCAGCTGCTGCGCCCGATCAGGCAGGGATCGGACTGCTGGTTGCGCACCATCGCCGCATCGGCAAAGCCCACCACCACCAGCTCGGTGCGACTGAGCGCCTCGGAGATCCGCGGCGACAGGTTCGTGCTGGAGAGCTCCAGCGAGGCCTGCAGCCCGGTGTCGCCCAGCACCTCGCGCTCGAGGTAGCCGCGCACCGACAGACTGCCGCCGATGCCGAACTGCTCGCCCGGCACCAGCGGCTGGTCGGTGGTCTGACCCGACATCCGCAAACCGAGCACGCCCCAGTCGCTGAGCGAGCGGGCCACGAAACCGTTGGCCCGCAGCACCCGGTAGTCGGGCCGTGAGCCCTGGCGCACCGCGGTGAAGTCGGCCGCCCCGGCGTGGCTGCCGCCAGCCTGGAGATTGGCGTGCGCCGACACATTGAGACCGAAGCGGGTGTCGCCCTCGGCCTGCGCGGTGTAGCCGAGCGCCAGCGGGCGCACCGTGACGCTGGCCCCCGCCGGCCCGCACGCCCCCGGCGGCAAGCCCTCGATGCTGCACTGGTTGATGAACTCGCGCTGCTCCACCCCGAGGCTGGCGCGCTGGTCCACATTGCCCACCCGCGGCAGATAGCGCGTGGCCCGCAGCCCCGCGATGCGCCCCTTGCCCGAGAACAGCAGATCGCCCGCCGCCGTGCTCGAGCGCCCACCGTCCACATCCGACCAGGCCGCATACGCGTCGAGGGCGCTGGCCTGCGCATACAGCGGCACCCGGTAGGCGGCGCTGAACACCGCCAGCTTGCTCGGGTTGGCCGGCGCGGTCTGCACCTCGGTGCCCAGCACATGATCGCGGCCGAACAGGTTGCCGTGCTGCCAGCCCAGCGCGCTGCGCCACTGCCCGGTGTTGCCCACTCCGGTGTTGTCCAGCCGCGCCGTCCAGCGCTGCACCGGCTGCTCCAGCACCATCACCCGCGCCGCCACGCTGCCCGGCGCCTGACCCGGCTCGAGCAGCACCTTGACCTCCTTGGCCGGGCTCTCGTTGGCCATCTGGATCTCGGCGTCGATCTGGCGCACCCGCGGCGTGACGCCTGTGACCAGCGAGGGCAGGCTCGCGCGGATGTTCTCGGCGCTGAACTGACGGTTGTCCGCCACCTCGACCAGGCTGAGCTTGCCCTCCACCACCCGGATGCGGATCTGCCCCGGCGCGGCCTGCTGCTCCGGCAGGAACGCGATCACCCCGCCGTAGCCGGCGTCGCGGTACAGATCCTGCACCGCCGCGGCCGCCTCGCGCAGCCGCACCAGGGTGGTGGCCCCCTTGAAGGCCGCCAGCCGCGTGTCGATCGTTGCCTGCGGCAACAGCGTGTTGCCCACCACCTCGAAGCGCTCCACCGGCGCCAGCGTGGCCGGGGCGCCCCGCGTCTGGGACTGGGCCTGGGCAGCAGGCCAGGCAAGATGAAGCGCGCACAGGAGCACGCTCGCACCGATCAGGGACGGGCGGGGCATGAAAAATCTCCGGGAAGAAGGGCGCACCGCGTTGAGCGGGCTCAGTACCCGTTCAAGGTAGATCCGTCAGACGGTTGACACATCATGCATATTCGGTAGGCACCACGAAGCGCCCCCCGCAACGACCATCGACCGCGTTGCGCGCCGGCATCCCCGGAATTCGCGTAGAGTGGCGACCCGTCTCGCGCCCCGGCCGACGGCCTCCGCCTCATGACACCCACCCTCTACGGCATCGACACCTGCGACCAGTGCCGCAAGGCGCGCCAGTGGCTGCGCGCCCGCGGCGCGACTGTGGGCTGGCACGACCTGCGCGCCGATGGCGTGACCGAGGCATTGATCGCACGCTGGCTGGCGCGCGTCCCCTGGGATGCGCTGCTCAACCGCCGCGGCCAGACCTGGCGCCAGTTGCCCGAGGCCCAGCGCCGCGCGATCGTCGACGCCGCCAGCCTGTCGGAGGCGCTGCTCGCCAGCCCGCTCCTGATCAGGCGCCCCGTGCTCGAGGCCGACGACCGGCTGCTGATCGGCTTCTCGGAGCAGAGCTACGACGCGGCCTTTCCGCGATGAGCGGCGTCACTCCTGACGCTCCCCCGGCGCCGCCCGGCAAGCCGCTGGCCCAGCCGCTCGGCCCGGTGCCCGGGCCCGCAGACGCCGCCCACCACCTGCGCACGGTTCGCGACCTCATCCGCTGGGGCTGCTCCCGGATGGCCGCCGCCGGGGTTGCGCTGGGCCACGGCACCGACAGCCTGCGCGACGAGGCCACCTGGCTGGTGCTCTGGGCGCTGCGCCTGGCCCTGGACGATCCCGAGCCCCACCTTGACGCGCAACTGCTGCCGGCCGAACGCCAGGCCGTAGCCGACCTGGTGGAGCGCCGCTGCACCGAACGCCTGCCCACCGCCTACCTCACCGGCGAGGCCTGGCTGCGCGGGCTGCGCTTCAAGGCCGACCCGCGGGCGCTGATTCCGCGCTCGGTGCTGGTCGAGGCCCTGGACGGCGCCCTCGACCCCTGGCTGCCCGAGCCCGAGCCCGTGTCGGTCCTCGATCTGTGCACGGGCGGCGGCAGCATTGCCATCGCCGCGGCGCTGCGCTTTCCGCAGGCCCGCATCGATGCCACCGATCTGTCGGCCGAAGCGCTTGAACTCGCGGCCGAGAATCTCGCGCTGCACGGGCTTGCGACGCGCATCGAACTGCATCAGGGCGACCTGTACGCCGGTCTGCCAGGCCGCCGCTATCGCCTCATCCTGAGCAATCCGCCCTATGTCAACGCGGCCTCCATGGCCGTGCTGCCACCGGAGTTCCGCCATGAACCAATGGGCGCGCTGGCCGGTGGCCCGGACGGCATGATCCTGGTCGCGCGCATCCTGAAGGAGGCGCCGAAACGGCTCGCACCCGATGGCCTGCTGGTCGTCGAGATCGGCCATGAAGCCGAGCACTTCGAGGCGGCCTTCCCCGGGCTGGAGTTCGGCTATGTGCCGGTGAGCGCGGGCGATCAGCTGATCGTGGCCATCACCCGCGCGGCCCTCGCTGCCTGGCGCGGCGGATGATGCCGCCGCCCACCCGCCAGCGGTCGGCCCGATGATCCGTCTGCGTCGCATCACCCTCTCGCGCGGCGGCCGACCGCTGATCGAGAACGCCGATGCCGTCATCGCGCCGGGCGAGCGCATCGCCCTGATCGGACCCAACGGCTGCGGCAAGTCCACCCTGCTGGCCGCGCTGGCGGGCGAGGTGCACACCGACGCCGGCGACATCGAACAGCCCCCCATGCGGGTGGTGCGCCTGGAGCAGCATGTGCCCGGCGGCGAGCTGCCCGCCTGGCGATTCGTGGAGCAGGCCGACACCGCGCTGCTGGCGGCCCGCGTGGCGCTGGCCTCGGCCGAGGCGGCCGATGACGGCATGGCCTTGGCCGCCGCGCACGAGGCGCTCGCCGAGCGCGGCGATGCCTCGGCCCATGCCCGCGTGAAGGAGCTGCTCGCCGGCCTGGGCTTCTCGGAGCAGGCCGCCGAACAGCCGGTGGGCGCGCTCTCGGGCGGCTGGCGCATGCGCCTGAACCTGGCGCGCGCGCTCTTTCTGCCCAGCGACCTGCTGATGCTCGACGAGCCCACCAATCACCTCGACCTCGACGCGATCGTCTGGTTCGAGCGCTGGCTCACCCGCTATCCCGGCACCGCGATCGTGGTCTCGCATGACCGCGACTTCCTCGACCGGGTGGCCCAGGCCTCGCTGTCATTCGAGAACCAGACCCTGGTGCGCTATGCCGGCGGGTACTCGGCCACCGAACTCCAGCGCGCCCAGCGGCAGGCCCAGCAGCAGCGCCAGCAGGCCGAGCAGCAGGCGCGGGTGGCCCACCTCACTGCCTTCATCGACCGCTTCCGCGCCCAGGCCACCAAGGCGCGTCAGGTGCAGAGCCGCATCAAGGCGCTCGAGCGGCTGGCCGAGATCGCGCCGCTGCGCATGGCCCGCGCCGCCAGCTTCACCCTGCCCGACCCGGGCGACTCGCCCGATCCGCTGATCCTGGCCCGCGATCTGGATGCCGGCTACGGCGAGACGGCGGTGCTGCGCGGCGTCTCGCTCACCATCGAGCGCGGTGCGCGCATCGGTCTGCTCGGCCGCAACGGCGCCGGCAAGAGCACGCTGGTGCGCACCCTGGTGGGCGAGTTGCCCGCTCTGGCCGGCGAGTGCCGACCGGCCCGCTCGCTGCGCATCGGCTACTTCGCGCAGCACGGCGTGGAGAGCCTGCGCGATGACGACAGCCCGCTGTCGTTCTTCCAGCGCGCCAGCCCGCAGGCCAAGGAGTCGGCGCTGCGCGACGAGCTTGGCCGCTTCGGCTTTGCGGGCGAAGACGCCTTGCGCCCGATCGGGCCGATGTCCGGCGGCGAGAAGGCGAGGCTGGTGCTGGCTTCCATCGTGCGCACCCGCCCTCACCTGCTGGTGCTGGATGAACCCACCAATCACCTCGATGGCGCCACCCGCGACGCGCTCACCGACGCCCTGGCCGACTTCGACGGCGCGCTGCTGCTGGTCTCGCATGACCGCTACCTGCTGCGGGCCAGTGTCGACCGGTTCGTGCTGGTGCACGACGGTCTGGCCGAGCCTTTCGAGGGCGACCTGGATGACTACCTGACCTGGCTGCAGCGCGGGCCGGGACAAACCGCCGCCCGCGGGGGCACTGCCGCAGACGGTAACGGCGCCGGCAGTGGTGGCGCAGCCGCGCTCAACGGACAGTCCATCGCCGAGGCCGGCAGCGTCGCCCGCACCGATCGCCGCGAGGAACGCCGCCTGGCTGCGGCCCGCCGATCGGCGCTCGCCGAGCGACTGCGCCCGCTGGAACGCGAGCTGCAGCAGAGCGAGAACCGACTGCAGGCCATCGATGCGCGGCTGACGGAGATCGAGTCAGCCCTCTCGGATGCGGCGGTCTATCGCGACCCCGCCCGCGCTGCAGACCTTGGCCGGGAGCGCACCCGGCTGGGGCAGGAGAAGGAATCGCTGGAGATGCGCTGGCTCGACCTTGCCGACCAGCGCGAGCAACTCCAGCGCGAGGCCGCGACGGCCTGATCGCAGGGTTCGCCGGGCCCCGCCCTCAGCGACGGGCCGCGGCCAGCACCTGGTTGGCCTTGCGGTCGGCTGCCACCCGCTTCATGGACTCGCGCTCGCCCATCGCCTTGAGGTAGTCGCGCACCGGCAGACCGGCGAGCATGTCCTCGCCGTAGATCGCCTTGGTGGCCATCGACACCGTGGGCAGACACACCAGCGCCGAGCAGTCGGCGATGCTGAAGCTGGCGCCGCCCACGAAGGGCGCGAACTTCGCCAGCCGGGCGAAGGCCGGGATGTTCTTCTCGAGCTCGGCGCGGACCTCGTCCTTGGTCTCCTGGGCCACCTTGCCGCCGAAGAAGGCCTCCTTGTAGAGGCGGCGCGCCACCAGTTCGAGGTAGAGCTCGATGTAGGTGACCAGCTCGCGCAGCCTGGCAGCCTGATAGGCGTCGGCCGGCACCAGCGGGTGCTCGGGGTAGGCCTGCTCGAGATAGTCGACGATCACCTGCGACTCGCTCAGCGGCCCGTGCTCGGTGACGATGAAGGGCACCTTGCCGAGCGGGCTGCGCGCGAGCGTGGCCTCGTCCTTGGTTGCCCAGTTCAGTTCCTCGGTGAAGGGCACGCCCTTCTCGAGCAAGGCGAGCTTGACCTTGTTGTAGTAGTTGCTGACGGCAAAACCAACCAGCGTGATCATCGAAGTCTCCTTGTGGGTTGGGGCGGGCCTGATCCGGATTCACGGCTTGCGGCGCCCACTCTACGCCAGACAGTTCCCGGCAAAAGGCCGCCCCGTACCGGTCCTTTACAATCCCTTCACCAGCAACAGCGGATCGGAGACACCCAATTGAGTTCGGTTTTCCAGCGGATCGGCGTGGTCGGCGCCGGCGCCATGGGGCGCGGCATCGTGCAGCTCTTCGCCCAGGCCGGCACGCCGGTGGTGGTGTTCGACACCCAGCCCGCGGCGGTTCAGGCCGCGCTCTCGCAGCTCGCCGACACGCTCGGCAAGCTGGTCGACAAGGGCAAGCTCGCGGCCGACGCCGCGGCCGCCACGCAAGCCCGGATTTCAGCGGCAGAAACCCTCGAGGGCCTTGCCGGCTGCGACCTGGTCATCGAGGCGGTGATCGAGCGGCTCGACATCAAGCAGGCGCTGTTCAAGTCCCTCGAGGCCCTGCTCGCGCCCGACGCGGTGATCGTCACCAACACCTCCTCGCTCTCGGTCACCGCCATCGCCGCGGCCTGCCAGCGCCCGGAGCGCATCGGCGGCTACCACTTCTTCAACCCGGTGCCGCTGATGCGCATCGTCGAGGTGATCGGCGGGCCCCGCACCGAGCCCTCGGTGCTCGATCGGCTCTCGGCCCTGGCCCGCGCGGCCGGTCATCTGCCGGTGGTCTGCCAGGACACGCCCGGCTTCATCGTCAACCATGCCGGCCGCGCCTTCGGGCCGGAGTCGCTCAAGGCGCTCGGCGAGGGCGTCACCAGCCACGCCGACATCGACCGCATCCTGCGCGAGCAGGTGCAGGTCGACGGCCAGGGCTTCAAGCTCGGCCCCTTCGAACTGCTCGACCTCACCGGCCTCGATGTCTCCCATCCGGTGATGGAGTCCATCTACCACCAGTACTACGAAGAGCCGCGCTACAAGCCCTCGGTGATCGGCGCGCAGCGCGTGGCCGCGGGCATGCTCGGGCGCAAGACCGGCCAGGGCTTCTACCGCTATGACAAGGGTGCGGTGGTGGCCGATCCGGCCCTGGCCGAGCCCGCCCTGCCGCCGGTGCCCAGCGGGCTGCGCGCCTGGGTGGCACCGGGTCCGTCACAGGCCGCGGTGCGTGCCCTGCTGGAAGGCCTGGGCGCCAGCCTCGACACCGGCGCTCAGCCCGCGCCCGGCTCGCTGATCGTGCTCACGCCGCTGGGCATCGACGCCACCGAAGCGGTGCGCGGCCTCGATGCCCGGCGCGCCGTCGCACTCGACACCCTCATGCCCTTCGGTCTGCGCGCCTGCAAGCGCCGCGTGATGATGACCACCCCCGCCACCGAGCCAGGTTGGCGCGACCAGGCTCACGGTCTGCTCGCCGCCGACGGCGCGCGGGTGAGCGTGCTGCGCGATAGCCCGGGCTTCATCGCCCAGCGGGTGGTGGCCATGATCGTCTCGGTGGGCTGCGAAATCGCCCAGCAAAGGGTGGCCTCGCCCGCCGACATCGACGCCGCGGTGCGCATCGGCCTGGGCTACCCCGCCGGCCCACTCACCCTGGGCGACCGGCTCGGCCCGGCGCGCATCCTCGAGATCCTCGAGGGCATGCACCGGGTCACCGCAGAGCCGCGCTACCGGCCCAGCGCCTGGCTGCGCCGGCGCGCCCACCTGGGCCTCTCGCTGCTCACCGACGACTGAACCCACGCGCAGGAGCCATCGTGTCCGCCACCCCGCCCCCTGGCACCGTCCAGGTCCCCGATCGCCACCAGTTCGATGTCGCCGCCCTCGAGGCCTGGCTGGTCGCGAACCTGCCCGGTTTCGCCGGCCCGCTCAGCGCCCGCTCCTTCCAGGGCGGGCAGTCCAATCCCACCTACCGGCTCGACACCCCCGGGCGCAGCTACGTCATGCGCGCCAAGCCCGGACCGGTGGCCAAGCTGCTGCCCTCGGCGCACGCCATCGAGCGCGAGTACCGCGTGATCGGAGCGCTCGGCAAGGCGGGGCTGCCGGTGCCGGCGGTGTACTGCCTGTGCGAGGACGAGTCGGTGATCGGCCGCGCCTTCTACCTCATGGAGTGCATGGAAGGCCGCGTGCTCTGGGACCAGGGTCTGGCCGGCTTCAGCCGCCAGGATCGGGCCGCCATCTATGACGAGATGAACCGCGTCATGGCGGCCCTGCACAATGTCGACTACAACGCCGCCGGCCTGGGCGACTTCGGCCGCCCGGGCAACTACTTCGCCCGGCAGATCTCGCGCTGGACCAAGCAGTACCAGATCTCCGAGACCGAGCCCATTCCCGAGATGAACCGCCTGATCGCGCTGCTGCCGGGCGCGATCCCCGCGGGCGAGGAAGCCACGGTGGTCCATGGCGACTACCGGCTCGACAACCTGATGTTCCACCCGGTCGAGCCGCGCATCATCGCCATCCTCGACTGGGAACTGGCCACCATCGGCCATCCGCTGGCTGACTTCTCCTACCACTGCATGTCCTGGCACATCGACCCGGCCGACTTCCGTGGCATCGCCGGCCTGGACCTCGCCGCGCTGGGCATTCCGGCCGAGAGCGACTACATCCGCCGCTACTGCGAGCGCACCGGCCGCGACATGGCCGCCGTGCAGCAGCACTGGAACTTCTATCTCGCCTACAACCTGTTCCGCCTGGCCGGCATCCTGCAGGGCATCATGAAGCGCCATCTCGACGGCACCGCCTCCAGCCCGCAGGCGGCCGATGCCGGCCGCCAGGCGCGGCTGCTGGCCGAGATCGGCTGGCGCTACGCACAGCGCCTGGGCTGATCCGCCCGGCCCGGTTCCCGCCGCGCCATGCCGCTGCGCTCACCCGGGCCTCTCTCCTCCCTCCTCCGCAAAGGAACCCACGATGGACTTCACCTACTCGCCCAAGGTCCGCGAGATGCAGGCGCGTCTCAACGACTTCATGGATCGTCACATCTACCCCAACGAGCACCGCTTCCACGAGGAGATCGAGACCAACCGCCAGGCCGGCAATGTCTGGCAGCCCACCCGCGTGGTCGAGGAGCTCAAGCCCAAGGCGCGCGAGGCCGGCCTGTGGAACCTGTTCCTGCCGCATTCGCCGCGGGTGCCCGAGGGCCTGTCCAATCTCGAGTACGCGCCGCTGTGCGAGATCATGGGGCGGGTGCACTTCGCCTCTGAAGTCTTCAACTGCTCGGCGCCCGACACCGGCAACATGGAGACGCTCGAGCGCTACGGCGCCGAGCACCTCAAGCGGCAGTGGCTCGACCCGCTGCTGCGCGGCGAGATCCGCTCGGCCTTTGCCATGACCGAGCCCGATGTCGCCTCGTCGGACGCCACCAACATCCAGTCACGCATCGAGCGCCAGGGCGATCACTATGTGATCAACGGACGCAAGTGGTGGACCTCGGGTGCCGCCGACCCGCGCTGCAAGGTCTTCATCTTCATGGGCAAGACCAACCTCGAGGCCGGCCGTCACGAGCAGCAGTCGATGATCGTGGTGCCCGCCGACACGCCGGGGATCACCATCAAGCGCGAGCTCAGCGTCTTCGGCTACGACGACGCGCCGCACGGCCACTCGGAGGTGCTCTTCCAGAATGTCCGGGTGCCGGTCGACAACATCCTGCTCGGCGAAGGCCGCGGCTTCGAGATCGCCCAGGGCCGCCTCGGGCCGGGCCGCATCCATCACTGCATGCGCAGCATCGGCGTGGCCGAGCGTGCGCTCGAGTACATGTGCAAGCGCCTCTCCTCACGCGTGGCCTTCGGCAGGCCGATCTCCACCCAGACGGTGTGGCAGGAGCGCATCGCCGAGGCCCGCTGCATGATCGACCAGGCCCGGCTGATGACCCTGAAGGCCGCCCACATGATGGACACCGTGGGCAACAAGATTGCCAAGGCCGAGATCGCCATGATCAAGGTCATCGCGCCGAACATGGCCTGCAAGGTGGTCGACTGGGCGATCCAGGCGCACGGTGGCGGCGGGGTCTCGCAGGACTTCCCGCTGGCCAGTTTCTACGCCCACCAGCGCACCCTGCGCCTGGCCGACGGGCCCGACGAGGTGCACCGCAACTCCATCGCCAAGCTCGAACTCGCCAAGCACCTGGCCATCCCGGGCGCCGCTGACGCGGTCGAGATGCCGATCACCCGCGGTTCCTGAAAGCGGCCGCCGCGCGCGGCCAAGGTTGCGGCCCTGGCGTGCCGACGCCGGTGCGCCGCGGCCGTGCGCCGCGGCCACGCGCAGCGCTTGGACCGTCAGCCGGCGACGGGTCGGTCGGCCACGGGTCGGTCGATCAGAGGTCAGCCGGCCACGCGCCGCCGAGGCCACAGCCCGGCCAGCAGCACCAGTGCGGCCACCACGGCAAAGCCGGTGGACAGGCCACTGCGCAGGAAGATCGCCGGGTCGCCATCGGAGATGGCCAGCGCCTGGCGCACCGAGCGCTCGAAGATCGGGCCAAGCACATAGGCCAGGATCACGATACCCAGGTCGAAACCCTGGCGACGCAGGAAGTAGCCCACGAAGCCGAACACCACCGCCACCACCACCTCGGCGGGATTGCCGCTGTTCGAGTAGACCCCGATCAGGCAGACCACCAGGATCATCGGGGTGAGGTACACCCGCGGGATGTCGAGGATGCGCACGAACAGGCCGATCAGCGGCAGGTTGAGCACCAGCAGCATCACATTGCCCACATACATGCTGGCCACCACGCCCCAGAAGACCTCGGGCTGACGCTCCAGGATGGTGGGCCCCGGCGTGACACCGTGGATCATGAACGCGCCGATCAGCAACGCGGTGATGGCATTGGCCGGAATGCCCATGCACAGCAGCGGCACGAAGGCGCCGGTGGTGCCGGCATTGTTGGCGGCCTCGGGGCCGGCCAGCCCCTCCACCGCCCCCTTGCCGAACTCCTCGGGGCGCCTGGAGAGACGCCGCTCGATGCCGTAGGACAGGAAGGAGGCGATCACCGCGCCGCCCCCTGGCAGCAGGCCCACCAGGAAGCCGAGCACGGTGCCGCGACCGATCGGCCCCACCGAGCGCCGCGCCTCGTCGCGCGTGGGCAGAAAGCCGAGCAGGCCGCGGGGCGGCGCGATCACCGCGCTGGCGGCGTCGGCGCCGCGGGCCATGAAAAGCACCTCGGAGAGCCCGAACAGGCCGATCGCCAGCGGCACCAGGTTCACGCCATCGCCGAGCGCCAGGATGTCGAAGGTGAGGCGAGGCGTCATGTTCATGGGGTCGCTGCCCACCGTGCCGAGCAGCAGACCGAAGGCCGCCATCAGCAACGCCCGAGGCAGCGAGCCGCCCGACATGTAGGTGACCATCGACAGCCCGGCCAGCATCAGCATGGCGTACTCCGCCGGGCCGAAAGCCAGCACCAGCCGGGCGAGCGGCGGCGAAAGGAAGCTGATGGCCACCACGCCGAGCGTGCCGGCCACGAAGGAGCCCACGCCGGCAATGAACAGCGCCGCGCCGGCGCGGCCCTTGCGGGCCATCTCGTAGCCATCGAGGCAGGTGACCACCGAGGATGCCTCGCCCGGGATGCGCATCAGCACCGAGGTGACCGTGCCGCCATAGGCCACCCCGTAGTAGATGCCCGAGAGCATGATGATCGCCGAGGTCACCTCCATCTTGAAGGTGATCGGCAGCAGGATCGCGATGGTGGTGAGCGGACCCAGCCCGGGCAGGATGCCCACCACCGTGCCCAGGAAAGCCCCGATGAAGCAGTAGAGCAGGTTGGCCGGCGTGAGCACCACCGCGAAGCCGTTGAGCAATGCCTCCATGATCCGGGTCCCGGCCGTCGAAGGCGCTCAGCGCACCAGCGAGAAGAATGCCCGCTCGACCGGGCCAGCCGGCAGGTCGACCCGCAACAGCCAGCCGAAACCGGCCAGCGCCACCAGCGCGCAGACCAGCCCGTAGACCAGGGCCGCACGCCAGGAGCGGCCCTCGGCGAAACGGATGATCAGCACCGACACTGCCATCGCGGTGAGCGCGATGCCCGCGTAGGCCGCGCCCAGCGCGAGCAGCCCGAGGCTCGCCGCGTAGATGACCATCCGGCGAGCCTGACCGTCCGCGCCACCAGCATTCGCGGCCGAGGACTCGTCGGGATCCTCACCGCCGGCGCGCCCGGGAAAGCAGAGCACCACCGCAGCGAGGAACACGCACAGGGCTGCCACCAGCGTGGGGAAAAGACCGGGTCCCGGCCCTTCGAAGCTCCAGCGCTCGAGGCGCCAGGCCTGCCACAGACCCACCAGGGCGCAGGCCAGCAGCGCAAGCGCCGCCAGCCGCACGCCCGATCGCCCGCGGCCTGCGAGCGGGCCGGAAGCGTCGCCCGCGCTCATCCCCGCTTCTTGGCCATGCCGGTCTCGGCCAGGATGGGCAGAAGATCACCTTCGATCTTCTTGAGATGGGCCTTGTAGTCGGCGCCGTTGCGGTAGATGGGCACCACGCCGATGTTCGCGATCTGTGCCTGCACGGCCTTGTCGGCCATCACATCGGCGAGCGCGGCATCCATGCGCTGCTGGATCGACGCATCGACGCCGGCGGGGAAGGCATAGCCGAAGGGCCCGTTGGTGACCGCATCGTAGCCATGCTCCTTCAGGGTCTTGACATTGGGGTAGTCGGGCCAGCGCTCGGTGCCCGCCGAGGCGAGGAAGCGCAGCTTGCCGGCCTCGATCTGCGGCTTCATCTCGGTGACGGTCTGGATCACCGCATCAACATGTCCCCCGACCGCCTGGGCCACCGATTCGACCCCGCCGCTGAACACCACCCAGCGGAACTTGCCGCCGGTGATCTTGGCCAGCTGGAACATGGCCACCACATTGGTGACATTGTTCGACCCGTAGGTGACCAGCCGCTGCTTGCTCAGCGCAACCAGTTCCTCGATGGTCTTGATCGGGGAGTTGATGCCCACGCCCACGCCGTAGCGCAGCATGGCCACCTGCCCGATGATCGAGAAGGCCTCCCAGGGGTTGTATTTCACATCCATCATCGCCGGCACGGTGATGTGGCTGGAGATCGCCACGAGGCCCATGGTGTGGCCATCGGGCGCCGCGGTGGCCAGGGTGGACGGGCCGAGCGCCCCGGCGCCGCCGACCACATTCTTGACGATCACGGTGTTCTGCAGCCGCTTCTCCAGCGCCTGCGCGATGATGCGTGCGGTGAGATCGGTGGCCGCGCCGGGCGCGTTGGGGTTGATGAGGGTGATCTCGCGGCTGGGCCACTTGGCAGCCTGGGCCGAGACGATGCGCGGCGCAGCAGCGCCAGCAGCCAGCGCGCCGCCGGCGCGCAGCAGGTTTCTGCGATTCATGGTGTGTCTCCGTGGGGCATGCAGCTCGGCGGCCGGCCCTCGTTGTCGTTGCGGAGCCCGAGCTTATCGGATGAGCCTGCGCAGCGGCAACGGCGCCGCCGGGCAACCCCGCCTACTGCAGCGGCTCCTTGCCGGAAACCGGCATGGGGAAGCTCACGACCTCGATGCCCTCCTCGGCCAGCGCCTCGCTCTCGCTGGGCGTGGCCACGCCGCGGATGCCGCGGGCCGGCGCCTCCTGGTAGTGGATGCGACGCGCCTCTTCGGCAAAGCGCTCGCCGACATCTTCGGTGTTCTCGCGGATATGCCGGGCCAGCCGCAGCCAGGCCTGCTGCAGGGCTCGGGCATCGGGCACCGGCGCGGGCGCCGCGGGCGCGGATGACGGCGACAGGTTCAGGCGTGGCGCCGACGGACGCCGGACCACCGAGGCGCTGCCGCACAGCGGGCACTCCACCAGCCCGCGGGCAAGCTGCGACTCGAAGGCATCGGCGGAGTCGAACCACCCTTCGAAGCCATGGTCCTTGTCACAGACCAGATCGAACACTTTCATGGCCCGATTGTACGACGCGTCCGCCCGGGCACGCCCGGCCGCCTTGCCCCGGAGTGGCGTAATACAATCCGCCCGCCATGCCGACCCACCGGCCCGAAACGCCACCTTGACCGCACCTGCCCGAGACCCCCAGCCCGTTGCCGCCGAGATCGCCCTGGCGCGGCTCGATGACTACGACCTGATCATCGATGCGCGCAGCCCCTCGGAGCATGCCCTGGACCATCTGCCCGGTGCGGTCAGCATGCCGGTGCTCGACGACGCCGAGCGGGCGCAGGTCGGTACCCTGAACAAGCAGGTCGGTGCCTTCGAGGCCAAGCGGGTCGGCGCGGCCCTGGTCTCGCGGCGCATCGCGGCCCTGCTTGAAGGCCCGTTGGCCGCCCTGCCGCGGCAGTCGCGCTGCCTGGTGTACTGCTGGCGGGGCGGCAACCGCTCGGGCTCGCTGGCCACGGTCATGGCGCGGGTGGGCTGGCCGGTGGCGGTGCTCACCGGTGGCTATCGCGAGTTCCGGCGTCAGGTCATCCGCGATCTGGCCGACTGGCCCGCGCAGCGCCGCTTCCGCGTGGTCGGCGGCCCCACCGGCAGTGGCAAGAGCCTGCTGCTGGGCGAGCTCGCCGGCCGCGGCGCGCCCGTGCTTGATCTGGAGGCCCTGGCCCGGCATCGCGGCTCGGTGCTGGGTCACCTGCCCGACACCCCGCAGCCGTCGCAGAAGCGCTTCGAAACCCTGATCTGGGACGCGCTGCGACGGGCCGATCCGGCGCAGCCGCTGTTCGTGGAATCGGAAAGCCGCAAGATCGGTCAGTGCCAGGTGCCACCGGCGCTGATCGAGGCGATCCGTGCCGCCAGCGGCGTGCTGATCGAGGCCTCGGATGCGGTCCGTTGCGAACTGCTCATGGGCGAGTACCGGCACTTCCTCGCCGAACCCGGGCTGCTGGTGGCGCGGCTCCAGGCGCTGATCGCGCACCACGGCCATGAACGCATCGCGGCCTGGTCGGCAATGGCCATGCAGGGCGCCTGGTCCGAGCTGGTCGGCGCGCTCCTGCACGATCACTACGACCCGGCCTATCAGGCCTCGCTCAGACGCAATTTCGAGCGCCTGGACAGCTTCCGGAAGGTGCGCCTGCCCAGCGCCGATGCCGCCGGCCTGAGCGCAGCGGCCGAGGCCATCCTGGCGCTCGACTGAGCTGCGGCGGCGTGGTCGGCCCGGCCCGTGGGGGGCCGGCGCCGGTGCGCTGGTTCGGTGCTGCCGGCGTCGGTGCACTGGATCGGCGCTGCCGCCGTCCGGGTGCTGGTGCAGGGTGCCGCAGCCGCCGTCCGGGTGCTCGTGCAGGGTGCCGCAGCCGCCGCCCGGGCGCTCGCGCAGGGTGCCGCAGCCGCGTTATCGCTCAGCGCGCGGCGTCGGCCTTGTCGATCAGCCGGTTCTCGTGGCGGACCACCTTGGCCCGCGCCTTGAGCGCCTCGAGATAGCTGGTGGTGTCCTGCTGGCCGAAGAGCTGGCTGAGCTGCGCCTGGAAATCGGCGCGGCGGGCCGCGATCTGCTCGGCACTCGGCGGAATCACCCGGGTGATCTGGAACAGGCCGTAGGAGCCATCGGCCAGGGGCAGACCCACCCAGGCAGGCAGCTTGCCCGAGGGCGCGCGAAACAGCGCCTCGAGCGCCTCCGACGGCGTATCGGCACCGCCCTGGCGGGACACCTGGCGGGCGGCTGACAGCCCCGCCTGCGCGGCGGCCGGATCGGCCTGCAGGGCCTTCAGGCGTGCCTCGCCGGCCTCGCGGGTGAGGCGACGAGCCTCCTGTTCGGTGAATCGGGCGAGCACCTCGGCACGCACCGCCTCGAAGGGCTTGCGCTGCGCCGGCCGGTGCTCGACGATGCGCGCCGACACCAGGGTGTTGCCGCCGGTCTCGACCGCCTCGGTGTTGCGCTTCTTGGCCAGCGAGTCTTCGCTGAAGAGGGCCGCCAGCAGCTTGGGGTTGTTCAGCGGCGACTTCGGTGCGCCGGGCGCGGGGTTGCGCTCCACCGCATCGGCGGTTCGGATCTCGAGCTTGAAGCGATCCGCGGCCGGCTTGAGGGAATCGGACTGCTCGTAGACCAGGTTGGTGAAGGCCTCGGCTGCCTCGGCGTAACGCTTGCCCGCCTGCTGGCGCCGCACCTCGGCCTCGATGGCCGGGCGCGCCGTCTCGAAGCTTTGCGCGGCAGCGGGCTGGATGCCGGTCAGCCGGATGATGTGCAGACCGAACTCGGTCTCGATCGGATCGCTGATCTCGCCCATCTTCATCGCGAACGCGGCATCGGCAAAGGGCTTGATCATGGCCTCGCGCGGGAAGAAGCCGAGGTCTCCGCCCTGCGCCGCCGAACCGGGATCCTGCGACTGAGCCTTGGCCAGCGCCGCGAAGTCACCGCCGCCGCGCACCTGGCCCAGCAGCGTGCGGGCCCGCGTCATGGCCTTCTCGCGGTCGGCCGCGCTGGCGCCGGCGTCGAGCTTGATCAGGATGTGGCTCGCGCGCCGCTGTTCCGGCGTGGTGAACCGGGCGGCATTCTGGGTGTAGTAGCCGCGCAGGTCGTCCTCGCCGAGCGCGATGCCGCGGGCGAGTTCATCGGCGCTGAGCACCAGGTACTCCACCCTGGCGGTCTCGCGGGTCTCGAAGGCGCGCCCGTTCTCCTCGTGGAACTTGCGCAGCTGCTCGTCGGTGGGTTTGATCGCCGCAAGCTGTTCGGCGGGCTTGAGCCGCAGTTCGCGCACCTCGCGAACCTCCTCCTGCAGCGCCAGCAGCCGGGTGGCCACCGCCGCCGGGAGCACGGCGCTCTGGGCCGCCGCCTCAGGCAGCAGGCGCAGGGTCTGGTCACGGCGCAGCTGGGCCTCGAAGACCGCCTCGTTCAGGCCCTGCGCCCGCAGCAGGCTCTGGTAGCGCTCCATGTCGAAGCTGCCATCGGGCTTCTTCAGGCCCGGGATCTCGAGGATGGACGCCCGCAGCTTGGCGTCGCTCACAGCAAGATGCCGATCGGCCGCCTCGCGCTGCACCACCCGCTCCAGCACCAGACCGTCGAGCACCTCGCGGCGGGCCGCCGGGGTGTCGAGCAGCTTGGCGTCGATCTGGTCGCCAAGCACCTGGCGCATCTGGTCGAGTTGCCGGCGCATGGCCTGGTCGAACTCCTGACGGGTGATCCGCGCCCCATCGACCTTGGCGACATTGTCGTCGTCCGACAGGAACTGGTCGTAGCCCGACACGCCGAAAAAGGCGAACGCAGGGAAGATCAGCAGCAGCAGCAGGAACTGCAGGATGCGCTGGTGTTTACGGATCGACTCGAACATGGCGGGATGACCGGATGGCGGCGTGGCGGCGCAGGCAACCGGGCAGGCGCCGCATCCGCGGGGGCTGGCTGGATATGCGCCGCGCACCCGCGGCGAACGCCAGGACAAGGCCGGCATCTTACCGCAGCGTTTCAGGCAATCCGCGCCGGCGACTCATGCGCGCAGGGCCTCGGCTAGAGTGCCCGCGTTCGGGTCCCGAAGGCCGGGAACGCCGACCGTCCTCCAGGAGCCTGTTCATGCCCTCGCCCGCCTCCCGTCCCGCCCGTGCCTCCAAACCCCCGCCGCACGGCCGGCTCGTCGGCAAGGTGGCGATCGTGACCGGTGCAGCCAGTGGCATCGGCGCGGCCTGTGCCCGCCTGTTCGCGGCCGAAGGTGCGGCCGTGCTGTGCACCGATCTCGACGCCGACGCGGGCGCCAAACTGGTCGAGGCCATCACGCAGGCCGGCGGCAGGGCGGCGTTCGCCCGCCATGATGTGGTCGAGGAGGCGCAGTGGGCGGAGGTCATGAGCCTTGCGCTGTCGCGCTTCGGCGCGCTGCATGTGCTGGTCAACAACGCCGGCATCGCGCCCGCCGGCGGTGGCGGTCCGGTGGAAAGCCGCAGCCTCGCGCAGTGGCGACGCACGCTGGCCGTGGACCTGGACAGCGTCTTTCTGGGCTGCAAGCACGCGATCGGCGCCATCCGCCAGAGCGCCACCGAGACCTCGCAGGGCTCGATCATCAACATCTCGTCGGTGGCTGGCCTGATCGGCCTGCCCAACGCCGCCGACTACTGCGCCGCCAAGGCGGGCGTGAGGCTGCTCACCAAGTCGGTGGCACTCGAGTGCGCCGCTGCCGGCTATCGCATCCGGGTGAACTCGGTGCATCCCGGCTACATCGACACGCCGATGGTCCGAGGCACGATCGGGCGACGCGCCGGCAGCACCTCGAGCAGCCTGCGCGAGGTGGAGCAGGCCCTCATCAGCCAGCATCCGATCGGCAGGCTCGGGCAGGCCGAGGAGATCGCCCGCACCGTGCTGTTTCTGGCAAGCGATGACGCGTCATTCACCACCGGCGCCGAGCTGGTGGTCGATGGCGGCTACACCGCCCGCTGAAGAAAAAGACAGGAAAAACAAAGGGCGCGGTGCGTTGGCACGGCGCCCTTTGAGTGCCCTGACGGGCTGA
Organism: Quisquiliibacterium sp.; assembly: GCF_982640115.1. Taxonomy (NCBI): domain Bacteria; kingdom Pseudomonadati; phylum Pseudomonadota; class Betaproteobacteria; order Burkholderiales; family Burkholderiaceae; genus Quisquiliibacterium; species Quisquiliibacterium sp. The sequence goes on from NZ_CEXFHW010000017.1 coordinate 20,861, forward strand.
TTGCTGGCGGAGTGGACGGGACTCGAACCCGCGACCCCCGGCGTGACAGGCCGGTATTCTAACCGACTGAACTACCACTCCTGATTCGGTGCTGCATTGCCACTGCCTGTACCGGACGCTGGTGGGTGCTGAGAGGTTCGAACTCCCGACCTACGCCTTGTAAGGGCGCCGCTCTACCAACTGAGCTAAGCACCCCGGTTCCGAATGACAGGCTCGTCACTGGCAAGACCAAGACTATACAACATTCATGCGCCGCTGTCCAAGTGGACGGCAATGGCTCAGTTGATGGCGTCCTTCAGGCCCTTGCCCGGACGGAACTTGGGGATCTTGGCCGACTTGATCTTGATCGCGGCGCCGGTGCGCGGATTACGGCCAGTGCGGGCTGCGCGCTTGCTGACCACGAAAGTGCCGAAACCCACCAGAGTGACCGAGCCGCCCTTCTTGAGGGTGGTCTTGATGGCACCGACCATGGAGTCGAGCGCACGCCCGGCCGCGGCCTTGGAGATGTCTGCCTGCCTGGCGATGTGATCGATCAGATCGGTCTTGTTCACTGCTACCCCCTGGGTGTTCTTATGGCGCCAGTGCGAGCGGAAGCGCGAGTCGCCGCCTGGCGAGCCGATGTTTGGGAATGATGGGAAGACGAGCGGGCGAAGTGCCGCCGTCGGGGGACTGTAATCGGCCGCAAAAGCCGGTGTCAAGCCGACATCCGGATGCACTCGGGTAATACACGCCGCGCCCGGAATTGTGCGTCGCTGACGCTCGCGCAACCTGGTGGTCACGCGAGCGTCAGCCGCGGGAACCTCAGTGAGCCACGATGTCGCCAGAAGCTCCGGCCACCGGGGCCGATGCCACTGCCGCAGGCTCGGCAGCCGCCGGCTTGGCGTCTGCGGTTTCCTCATCTGGGAGCGGCTCGGGCAGGCGCTCGAGGGCAATCTCCAGCACCCGGTCGATCCACTTCACCGGGACGATCTCCAGACGGTTCTTGACGTTGTCGGGAATGTCGGTGAGGTCCTTGACGTTCTCCTCGGGGATGATCACGGTCTTGATCGCCCCGCGGTGGGCCGCCAGCAGCTTCTCCTTCAGACCACCGATGGGCAGCACCTCGCCGCGCAGCGTGATCTCGCCGGTCATGGCCACATCAGCGCGCACCGGGATGCCGGTGAGCACCGAGACCAGCGCGGTGGTCATGGCGATGCCGGCACTGGGCCCGTCCTTGGGCGTGGCGCCCTCGGGCACGTGGATGTGGATGTCGCGCTTCTCGTGGAAGTCGGCCTTGATGCCCAGGCGCTGGGCGCGGCGGCGCACCACGGTCATGGCCGCCTTGATCGACTCCATCATGACATCGCCGAGCTTGCCGGTGCAGGTGGTGGTGCCCTTGCCCGGCACGGCCACGGCCTCGATGGTGAGCAGCTCGCCCCCCACCTCGGTCCAGGCCAGACCGGTCACCTGCCCGACCTGGTTCTCCTTCTCGGCAACCCCGAAGGTATAGCGGCGCACGCCCAGGAACTTGTCGAGGTTGCGGGCGGTGACCGCGATCTTCTTCTCGGACTTCTTCAGCAGCAGGGTCTTGACGACCTTGCGGCAAATCTTGCTCACCTCGCGTTCGAGCGAGCGCACGCCGGCCTCGCGGGTGTAATAGCGAATGATGTCGCGCAGCGCGCCTTCGGCCACGCTGATCTCATCGGGCTTCAGGCCGTTGTTCTTGATCTGCTTGGGCAACAGGTAGCGCTGGGCGATGCTGACCTTCTCGTCCTCGGTGTAGCCCGACAGCCGGATGACCTCCATGCGGTCGAGCAGCGCCGGCGGGATGTTCAGGGTGTTGGCCGTGGCCACGAACATCACGTCGGACAGGTCGTACTCCACCTCGACATAGTGATCGGTGAACGAGCTGTTCTGCTCGGGGTCGAGCACCTCGAGCAGCGCGCTGGAGGGATCGCCGCGGAAGTCCATGCCGAGCTTGTCGACCTCATCGAGCAGGAACAGCGGATTGCGCACGCCCACCTTGGCCAGATTCTGGAGAATCTTGCCGGGCATGGAACCGATGTAGGTGCGACGGTGGCCGCGAATCTCGGCCTCGTCGCGCACGCCGCCGAGCGCCATGCGCACGAACTTGCGGTTGGTGGCCCGGGCGATCGACTGACCCAGCGAGGTCTTGCCCACGCCCGGAGGCCCGACCAGACACAGGATGGGCGCCTTGAGCTTGTCGACGCGTTGCTGGACCGCGAGGTACTCGAGGATGCGTTCCTTGACCTTCTCGAGGCCGAAGTGATCCTGGTCGAGCACGGTCTCGGCGTTGCCGAGATCATTGTTGATCTTGCTCTTCTTGCGCCAGGGCAGGTTGACCAGGGTGTCGATGTAGTTGCGCACCACCGTGGCCTCGGCCGACATCGGTGACATCAGCTTGAGCTTCTTGAGCTCGGCATCGGCCTTCTTGCGCGCCTCCTTGGGCAGATGCGACGCCTTGATGCGCTTCTCGAGCTCCTCGAGGTCTGCGCCCTCCTCGCCCTCGCCGAGCTCTTTCTGGATGGCCTTGACCTGCTCGTTCAGGTAGTACTCGCGCTGGCTCTTCTCCATCTGGCGCTTGACGCGGCCGCGGATGCGCTTCTCGACCTGCAGGATGTCGAGCTCGGTCTCGATCTGGGTGAGCAGCTTCTCGAGCCGCTCCGAGACCGAGATGGTCTCGAGGATGCCCTGCTTCTGCTCGATCTTGATCGGCAGGTGCGCGGCCACGGTATCGGCGAGCCGGCCGGCATCGTCGATGCCGCTGAGCGAGGCCAGGATCTCGGGCGGGATCTTCTTGTTGAGCTTCACGTACTGATCGAACTGCGCCAGGATCGCGCGGCGCAGCGCTTCGTTCTCGGGCGAGCCCTCGCCCACCACATCGACCGGCGCGAGCTCGCAGCTGAAGTGCGACTCGCCATCGGTGATGGCGGTGATGCGGGCGCGGGTGGCGCCTTCGACCAGCACCTTCACGGTGCCGTCGGGCAGCTTGAGCATCTGCAGGATGTTCGAGACGCAGCCGATCTCGTAGATGTCCTCGGGCGAGGGCTCATCCTTGGAGGCGTTCTTCTGGGCGACGAGCATGATGCTCTTGCCCACCTCCATGGCCGCCTCGAGCGCCTTGATCGACTTGGGACGCCCCACGAACAGCGGAATGACCATGTGGGGAAACACCACCACATCGCGCAAGGGCAGCAGAGGCAGCTGGGTGGCGGCGCTCAGGGTTTCGGGCATCAGGTTCTCCGGGTTGGATCCACACGGGGCAGCTTGGGGCAGGCACCGCGCTTTTCAAGGAGCATACGCCGTGCCGGCGCTGACAAGCGCCGGAACAAGCGGAGGGAATCAGGTCTTTGCGGAAGGCTGGGCGCGGTACAGGTCACGGCCAGCCCTGCCAGGAAGCGGTCAGTGACCGCCCGCCACCTTGGGCGACTCGGCGTAGATGAGCAAGGGCTGGCCGTCGCCGGTGACCGCGTTCTCGTCGACCACCACCTTCTGGACATTCTGGTGGCTGGGCAGGTCGTACATGAGGTCGAGCAGCACCTGCTCGAGGATGGAGCGCAACCCGCGCGCGCCGGTCTTGCGCTTGAGCGCCTTGCGGGCAATGGCCTGCAGGGCAGCGGGCCGCACCTCGAGCTCGACGCCTTCCATGGAGAAGAGCTTCTGGTACTGCTTGACCAGGGCGTTCTTGGGCTCGATGAGGATCTCGACCAGCGCGGCGTCATCGAGTTCGTCGAGCGTGGCCACCACCGGCAGACGGCCGACCAGCTCGGGAATGAGGCCGAACTTGATCAGATCCTCGGGCTCGACCTCGCGCAGCACCTCGCCCACCGGCCGCTCGGCGGCGGAGCGGACCTCGGCACCGAAACCGATGCCCGAGCGCTCGGAGCGATTGCGGATGACCTTCTCGAGACCATCGAACGCGCCACCGCAGATGAACAGGATGTTGGTGGTGTCGATCTGCACGAAGTCCTGGTTGGGATGCTTGCGCCCGCCCTGCGGCGGCACCGAGGCGACCGTGCCCTCGATGAGCTTGAGCAGCGCCTGCTGGACACCCTCGCCCGAGACATCTCGGGTGATGGAAGGGTTATCGGACTTGCGCGAGATCTTGTCGATCTCGTCGATGTAGACGATGCCGCTCTGCGCCTTCTCGACCTCGTAGCTGCAGTTCTGCAGCAGCTTCTGGATGATGTTCTCGACATCCTCGCCGACATAGCCCGCCTCGGTGAGGGTGGTGGCGTCGGCGATCACGAAGGGCACATTGAGCAGGCGGGCCAGCGTCTGGGCGAGCAGCGTCTTGCCAGAGCCGGTGGGGCCCACCAGCAGGATGTTGCTCTTGGAGAGCTCGATGTCGTCCTTCTTGCCCTTGTGACGCAGCCGCTTGTAGTGGTTGTACACCGCGACCGAGAGAATCTTCTTGGCCTTCTTCTGACCGATGACGTACTGGTCGAGGATGGCGCAGATCTCGGCCGGTGACGGCAGGCCGGCGCGGGCGCCCGGCGCCTGCTGCTCGCCCTGCGCTTCGTCGCGGATGATGTCGTTGCAGAGCTCGATGCACTCGTCGCAGATGAACACCGAGGGGCCGGCGATGAGCTTGCGGACTTCATGCTGACTCTTGCCGCAGAACGAGCAGTAAAGCAGCTTCTCGCTGGAGCCCTTCTTGTCTGACATCATGGGTCTTTCGGGCCTCGCTCGGCGACGGAGACTGGGCGGTTCAGACGGCTCAGGCCGTCTCGCCGCGACGGGACATCACCTTGTCGATGAGTCCGTAGCTTACCGCATCTTCCGGAGACATGAAGTTGTCGCGGTCGGTGTCACGGGCGATGCGCTCGAGGGGCTGGCCGGTGTTGGCCGCGAGGATGCTGTTCAGGCGCTCGCGCAGGTAGAGGATCTCGCGGGCCTGGATCTCGATGTCGGACGCCTGGCCCTGCGCGCCGCCCGAAGGCTGGTGGATCATGATGCGCGCGTTGGGCAGCGCAAAGCGCTTGCCCCTGGCGCCGGCCGCCAGCAGGAAGGCGCCCATGCTGGCTGCGATGCCCATGCACAGCGTGCTGACATCGGGCTTGATGAACTGCATGGTGTCGTACATGGCCAGCCCCGCCGACACCGATCCGCCGGGCGAGTTGATGTAGAACGAGATGTCCTTGTCGGGGTTCTCGGACTCGAGGAACAGGAACTGCGCGACCACCAGGTTGGCGGTCTGGTCCATGACCGGCCCCACCAGGAACACCACCCGCTCCTTGAGCAGGCGGGAGTAGATGTCGTAGGCGCGCTCACCGCGGCCGCTCTGCTCGATGACCATGGGCACCATGCCCAGGCCCTGAGGATCCTGGTGTTGGGCAAGGCGGTGGTTGACCAGATCCTCGACGAGGCTGTTGAAAGTCATGGCAGATCTCCGTTGCGCGCCAACCCGGACGGGCGGCTGGCCTGAAGGCATTCTAACCGCAGCCGGGAACCGCTCCCGGCTGCCGGTCAGCCGGCCATCAGCTCGTCGAAAGGCAGGGCCTTGTCGCTGACCTTCGCATTGGCGAGCACCCAGTCGACGACATTCTGCTCGACCACGATCGCCTCGACCTCGGCCAGCCGGTTGCGGTCGCTGAAGTAGTGGCGGATGAGCTCGCCGGGGTTCTCATAGGACTGGGCGAATTCCTCGACCTGCTTGCGCAGCTGGTCGGGCTTGGCCTGCAGGGAGCGGGCACGGACCAGTTCGCCCACCAGCAGTCCCAGGCGCACCCGGCCGGTGGCCTGCTCCTTGAAGGTATCGGGCGGGATCGGCGGCATGCGGTCGATGTCCACGCCACGCTGCTTGAGATCGGCGCGGGCCCGCTCGCCCAGGGTGGCGCTCTCGGCGTCGACCAGCGCGGCCGGCAGCTCGAAGCTGGCCACCTCGGGCAGGACCTGCATCACCGAGGCCTTGGTGCGCGCACGCAGCCGCTGGGCGACCTCGCGCTCGAGGTTGGCGCGGACATCGGCGCGCAGCTTGTCGACCGAGCCATCAGGCACCCCGAGGCTGGTGGCGAAGGCGGCGTCCAGCGCGGGCAGCTGCTGCTCCTCGACCAGGGCAACGCGGGTCTCGAACTGGGCAGTCTTGCCGGCGAGTTCGGCGGCACCGTAGTCTGCCGGGAAGGCCACCGGGAAGACCGGGGTGTCGCCCGCGCTGGCGCCGCGCAGGCCGGCCTCGAAGTCGGGCAGCATGCGACCCTGGCCGAGCACCACCTGGAAACCCTCGGCGGTGCCGCCATCGAAGGGCGTGCCATCGAGCGTGCCCTTGAAGTCGACGGTGATGCGGTCGCCATCGGCGGCCGGGCGCTGCGCCGCCACCCAGGGCGCACGCTGCTTGCGCAGGATGTCGATCGTCTTGTCGACCTCGGCCTCGCCCACCTCGCAGGTGTAGCGCTCGACCGCGAGCGCGGCGAAGTCGCCGAGCACGATCTCGGGGTAGACCTCGAAGCTGGCGCTGAAGCCGAGTTCGCCTTCGGGCGTGTCTTCGCGGCGTTCGATGCTCGGCTGACCGGCCACGCGCAGCGAGTGCTCGGAGACCGCATCGCTGAAGGCCTTGGACACCGCGTCGCCGAGGACCTCGGACTGGACCTGGGCGCCATACGACTGCTCGATCATGCGCATTGGCACCTTGCCGGGCCGAAAGCCGGGCATCTTGGCCGTGCGGGCGATGTTGCGCAGGCGCTGGGCCACATCGCGCTCCACTTCGGCGAGCGCCACGGAAAGGGCGAGCTTGCGCCCGAGCGTGCTGACGGTTTCGAGTTGAGATGCCATGCTGTCGTCCAGATCAGTGGGAGGGCTGCCGCCGGGCGGCTGGTGCGGCCGAAAGGACTCGAACCTTCACGCTCAAGGAGCGCCAGGACCTAAACCTGGTGCGTCTACCAATTCCGCCACGGCCGCAAAACCCGTGAGTGTAACGGATCGACCCGCAGCGCTGCGCCCGGGCCTGTCGCCGTCAGGGGTCGGCGAGCCCGCCGGGCGAGGTGCCTACAATGCCGGCATGTCTGCCGACCCCGGTGCCGTCGCCCGCCCCTGGCACGGTGTGGATCACTACGAGAACTTTCCGGTCGCCTCATGGCTCGTGCCGGCCGGCCAGCGGCCCACGGTCGCGGCGCTCTATCGCTTCGCGCGGCATGCCGACGATGTCGCCGACGAGGGCGACGCGCCGGCCGACCTGCGGCTGGCCGAGCTCGATCGCCTGGAAGCCGCGCTCATCGACCCGGCCCGCCCCCATCCGGCAGTCGAACCGCTGCGCGCCTTCTTCGCCGCCGACCCGCAGGCGGCGCTCGAGTGCCGTGCACTGCTCTCGGCCTTTCGCCAGGATGTCAGCGTTCACCGGCATGCCGACCAGGCCTCGATTGCCGACTACTGCGCGCGCTCGGCTGCGCCGGTCGGCAGGCTGATGCTCGGGCTGTTCGGCTGCCGGCGCGAGGCGCTGGTGGCGCTCTCGGACTCGATCTGCGTGGCGTTGCAACTGATCAACTTCCTGCAGGACCTGGCCACCGACTGGACCCGGGGCAGGCTCTATCTGCCGCAGGACGAGCTCGCCGCCGCAGGGCTCGATGAGCGCGCACTCGACCGGGCGCTTGCACGAGGCGCCTGCGAGCCGGCGCTGCGCGCGCTGCTCGAGCGCCGCACGCGTGAGGCTGCCGGGCTGCTCGAGGCCGGCGCGCCGCTGGTCAGGGCCGTGCCCTGGCGGCTCGGGCTGGAACTGCGCGGCGTGCTGGCCGGTGGCCGGCGCATCGTCGAACGCCTGGCGCGCACCGGCTACGATCCGGTCGCGCAGCGCCCCCGCCTCGGAGCGGCCGACGCCGGCGCCCTGCTGCGCCTCGCGCTGCGCCCGCCCCACCTCTGACCCGTGCGCCCGAGCGCCCCGAGCCGCGTGCCATGACACCCGACCAGTACTGCCAGCAGAAGGCCGCACGCAGCGGCTCGAGCTTCTACTACAGCTTTCTCTTCCTGCCACCGCCGCAGCGGCGCGCGATCATCGCGCTCTATGCCCTGTGCCGGGAGGTTGACGACACGGTGGACGAGATCACCGATGAGGCGGTGGCGCGCGCGCGCCTGGCCTGGTGGCGCGACGAGATCGGCCGCCTGTTCGCCGGCGACCCGACGCATCCGGTGACCCGCGCGCTGCAGCCCGCGATCGCCGGCTATGGCGTTGACCGCGGTCGCCTGCTCGAGATCGTCGACGGCATGCAGATGGACCTGGACCAGACCCGCTACCTGGACTTCACGCAGCTGCGGCTCTACTGCCACCGGGTGGCGGGCGTGGTGGGCACGCTGTCGGCCGGCATCTTCTCGCCCGGCCGCGCCGATCTCGGCGTGTACGCCGAGTCCCTCGGACTCGCGCTGCAGTTGACCAACATCATCCGCGATGTCGGTGAAGACGCGCGCCGCGGCCGGGTGTACCTGCCGATCGAGGACCTGCAACGCTTCGGGGTGCCCGCCCACCAGATCCTGCGTGGCGAGCACAGCGACGGCTTCGTCGCGCTGATGCGTTTTCAGGCCGAGCGGGCGCGCGGCTACTACCGTGAGGCCTTCGCCGCCCTGCCCGAGGCGGCGCGCCGCGAGCAGCGCACCGGCCTGATCATGGCCGCGATCTACGCCACCCTGCTCGAGGAGATCGAGCGTGACGGCTTCCAGGTGCTCGACCGACGCACCTCGCTCACGCCGCTGCGCAAGTTCTGGATCGCCTGGCGCACCTTCGTCGGGGCACGGGTGCCGGTGATCCCCCCCGCCCGCGAACCCGCGTGAGCGCCGCAGCGCCCGACCGCGCCGAGGTCAGCCGCCGCCGCGACACCCTCGACGGCGATGGCCGCCGGGCCCCGGTCACCGTGGTGGGCGCCGGCTGGTCGGGTCTTGCCGCTGCCGTGGCCTTGCGCGATCGCGGCCTGCCGGTGCGCCTGATCGACAGCGCCCCGCAGGCGGGCGGGCGGGCCCGCGGGCTCGCGATCACGCTGGCTGGCCGCACCGTGCGTCTCGACAACGGCCAGCACCTGATGGTGGGCGCCTACCGGGACAGCCTCGCACTGGCGCGGCGGGTCGGCATGGCGCACGATGCCCTGCGTCGATCGCCGATGCGTCTGGTCGCGGCCGACGGCCTGAGTCTGTCAGCACCGCCGCTGCCCGCGCCGCTGCACCTCGCCGCCGGCCTGATCGGTGCCCGGGGCCTGACCTGGCCGGATCGCTGGGCGCTGCTGCGCTGCCTGGGCGGTCTGCGCCTGCGCGGCTGGCCGGCACCGGCGCCGCAGACCACCGTGGCGCAGTGGCTTGCGGCGCAGCGCCAGCCCGAGGCGCTGCGCCGGCGGTTCTGGGTGCCGCTGTGCGTGGCCATGCTGAACACGCCCGCGCCCCAGGCCTGCGCGGCGACCTTCGTGCGGGTGCTGCGCGACACGCTCGGCGCGCCCCGCGGCGACAGCGACTTCCTGCTCGCCGCGCACAGTCTCGACGAGGTGCTGCCTGCCCCCGCCATCAAGCATCTGCAGGCGCACGGCGCACAGGTCTGTCTGCGCACCACCGCGCGTGGCCTGCGGATGCAGCCCGAGGGTGCCGGCTGGTCGGTGGACACTGGCGAAGGGCTGCTGCCGGCCAGCGGCGTGATCCTGGCCGTGCCGGCGCCCGCGCAGGCCCGGCTCGTGGCCGGGCTGCCTGGCGCGCAGGCCGAGGCGATCGCGGCCCGTCTGGCCGGGATCGACCATGAGCCGATCGCCACCCTCTACCTGGCCTGGCCGGCCGACCGGCCCTTGCCCGCGCCTGAGCTGTGCATGCTCACCGAGAATCCGGCGCGCGGCGCGCATGGCCAGTGGTTCTTCGATCGCGGCGAGCAGCAGGGTCTGAAACTGGCCGCGGTGGTGGTCAGCGCCGCGGCCGAGGCCGCACACGCGCGCGAGGCGCTCACCGAGGGGATCGTGGCCCAGTTGCGGGCCCAGCTGGCGCTGCCCGCACCGCTCGACACACGGCTGGTGGTGGAACGGCGCGCCACCCTGCGCTGCACGCCGGATCGCCCACGGGTGCACGCCCACGCGGTGGACTCGCTGACGCTTCCCTGGCCCGGCCTTTGGCTGGCCGGCGAACAGGCCTGGCCCGACTACCCCGGCACCCTGGAAGCCGCCGTCCGCAGCGGTCGGGCCGCCGCCGCAGCAGCGGCCAGCCACCTCGCCGCACACTGACCTACCTCGCCGCGCACGAGCGCAGATCGCCGGCCTTCGGCCGCTGCGCCCGCGCGCTGCACGCGCCCTGGCCTCGCCCCCGAGCTCAGCCCTCGTTGCGGCCCGACACCGGCTTCAGCCTTGCGCCTCGCCCTCGCCCTCGCCCCGCGCCGGCAAGGCCCAGTGCGGGTACAGGCGCGCGACCATCTCGCCGCGCCGATCCCAGGCCGTGCAGCCATCGAGGAATCCGGTGGACTCGCCGTCGACGCGCACGGGCTGATCGGTGCCGTCGTCCACCGGCCAGCCCGACAGGGTCTGGAAGGCGACCGTGGCCATCGGGAAGAGCAGCTCTCGTACATGGGTGCAACCGCGCACCCCGCCCACACAGGCCTGCACCGCCTTGCGCCAGCCCGGCCCCACCCGCTGACCGACCAGGCCCTGGAAGGCCGGCGGCGCGCCGAGGCACACCTGGTAGGGATGCTGGTTCATCGAGACCTCGATGGCCCTGACCACCATGCCGGTGTCGATGGTGAGGCGCACGCTCATGTCATGCACCGGGCTGCCAATCTCGCGATGGCCGCGCTCGGGCTCGCGGTAGGCGTAGGCCTTGGTGTCGACGATGCTGGCCTCGATGTCCCAGAGGCCGTCATCGCGCAGCCAGCCTTCGCAGACGATTCGGCGGGTGTGCATGGCGCGCCGGGGCGCCGGAGCGGACAGAGCCATGAGTGTCATTCCTCCCAGGCGGCCTGCAGGGCCGCGTCGATCCGATCGAGGCCGACCACGCTCAACCCCTCGATGGGCTTGCGCGGCAGATTGGCGCGGGGCACCAGCGCCCGCGAGAAGCCGAGCTTGGCGGCCTCGCGCAGCCGCTCCTGACCGCGCGGCGCGGGCCGGATCTCGCCGGTGAGACCGACCTCGCCGAACACCGCCAGCCCGCGCGGCAGCGGTCGGCCCTTGAGCGAGGAGCTCACCGCCAGCATCACCGCGAGATCGGCCGCGGGCTCACCGATCCGCACGCCGCCGACCGCATTGACGAACACATCCTGGTCGTAGAGCGCGATGCCGGCGTGGCGATGGAGCACGGCCAGCAGCAGGGCCAGGCGGTTGTGCTCGAGGCCCACCGACAGGCGCCGCGGATTGGGCACATGAGCGGTGTCGACCAGCGCCTGGATCTCGACCAGCAGGGGTCGGGTGCCTTCCTGGGTGACGAGCACGCAGGCACCGGACACGGGCTGTTCATGCTGCGACAGAAACAGCGCCGACGGGTTGGACACGCCGCGCAGGCCGCGGTCGGTCATGGCGAACACGCCGAGCTCGTTGACGGCGCCGAAGCGGTTCTTGAAGGCCCGCACCAGGCGATAGGAGGAGTGGGTGTCGCCCTCGAAGTAGAGCACGCTGTCGACCATGTGCTCGAGCACCCGCGGCCCGGCCAGTGTGCCCTCCTTGGTGACATGACCGATCATCACGATGGCGCAGCCCAGATGCTTGGAAAGCCGGGTGAGCTGCGCGGCGCACTCGCGCACCTGTGACACCGACCCCGGGGCAGCGGTGAGCTGCTCGGAGTACAGGGTCTGGATGGAGTCGATGACCACCACCGCCGGCCGGTCGGCCTCGAGCACCGGCACGATGCGCTCGAGCGCGATCTCGGCCAGCAGCGGCATGCGTTCGGCGGCCAGACCGAGCCGACGGGCCCGCATCGCCACCTGGCTGGCCGATTCCTCGCCGGACACGTACAGCACCTTTTGCGTGGCACAGAGATGGGCCAGCGCCTGCAGCAGCAGCGTGGACTTGCCGATGCCGGGATCGCCGCCGATCAGCACCACCGAGCCCGTTACCAGGCCGCCGCCCAGCACGCGGTCGAACTCCTCACTGCCGGTGGGCAGGCGCTCGATGGTCTCGGCCGCCACCGCGCCAAGCTCGCGCACGCCGCTGGCCGGCGCAAGGCCGGCAAAGCGGTTGCGTGCCGCGGGCCGCTCCTCGATCACAGACTCCTGCAGCGTGTTCCATTCACCGCAGTGCGGGCACTGGCCCGACCACTTCGGCGCGGTGCCGCCGCAGGCCGAGCAGACATGGTGGGTGCGGGCCTTGGCCATGCGGCTCAATCCTCGATGAGCCGCGACACCCGCGGGGCGATCGCGCACAGCAGCTCGTAGCCGATGGTGCCGGCATGGGCGGCCACCTCGTCCACCGGCACCTGCTCGCCCCAGAGTTCGACGGGATCGCCGGGCCGGGCGGCCGGGGCCCCGGTGAGGTCGATGGTGAGCATGTCCATCGAGACGCGCCCCACCACCCGGGTGCGCACACCGCCGACCGCCACCGGTGTGCCGGTGGGCGCATGGCGCGGGTAGCCGTCGGCATAGCCGGCGGCCACCACCCCGATGCGCATCGCCGAGCTGGCGACGAAACCGCTGCCGTAGCCCACGGCATCACCGGGTGCGAGCGCCTGCACCGCGATCAGACGACTCTCGAAATGCATGGCCGGGCGCAGACCGAGCGCGGCCGCCGGACGATCGGCAAAGGGCGAGCCGCCGTAGAGCATGATCCCCGGGCGAATCCAGCCGCGCCGCGCGGCGGGCACATCGAAGAGCGCGGCAGAGTTGGCCAGGGAGACGCCGATCGCGGGGTCGGGCAGTGCGGCCAGAAACCGCGCCAGCGGCGCCTCGGCGCCGCCTGGTCGGTCGGCGTTGGCGAAGTGGGTCATGGCATGGACCCGCCCGACGCCGGGCTGCGCCCGCAGCGCGGCCAGCACCCCGGACAGCGACGCCGGCGGGAATCCCAGGCGGTTCATGCCGGTGTTGAGCTTGACGAAGACCTCGAGGCCAGCCCCGGCCGGCAGCGAGGCCAGCCAGTGAAGTTGCTCGGGCTGATGCACCACCAGCGACAGGTGCGCCTGCGCGGCCTGCAGGACATCATCGGGGGCGAAGGCGCCCTCGAGCATGAGCAGGGGCCGCTGCCAGCCGGCGCCGCGCAGCGCGAGCGCGCGATCGAATTCGACCAGGGCCAGCCCGTCGGCCTGCGCGAAACCGGCCAGCGCCGCGGCGATGCCGTGGCCATAGGCGTCGGCCTTCACGACCGCCCACACCGGACAGGCAGGCGCCAGCTCGCGCACCCGGGCGAGGTTGTGGCGCAGGGCGGCGGGCAGGATCCGGACGCGGGCAGGACGGCTCATGTAAGGGTCGGGACGCTACCACAGCCCAACACGGGCATGCCCCGCGAGCACGCAGGCCTGCGTCCGGGAGTGGCAATCCCTTCATGGTATAACCGCCGCGCCCGCTACCGCGGCCGACTTCCGGGATCTCATGAAACGCGGCTTCTACACGATCATGGCGGCGCAGTTCTTCTCGTCGCTCGCCGACAATGCGCTCCTGATTGCCGCGATTGCACTGCTGGTCGAACTGCATGCGCCGGACTGGATGAAGCCGCTGCTCAAGCTGTTCTTCACCATCTCGTATGTTCTTCTGGCGCCTTTCGTCGGCGCCTTCGCCGACTCCATGGCCAAGGGTCGGGTGATGTTCGTGACGAACACCATCAAGGTGCTCGGCTGCGCGCTGATGTTCTTCGCGATTCACCCGCTGCTCGCCTACGCGGTCGTGGGCTTCGGCGCAGCGGCCTATTCACCGGCCAAGTACGGCATCCTCACCGAGCTGCTGCCGCCCGAGAAGCTGGTGGCCGCCAACGGCTGGATCGAAGGCACCACCGTGGGCTCGATCATCCTGGGCACGGTGCTGGGCGGGGCGCTGATCAGTCCGGCGGTCTCCAGCGTGCTGCTGGGTGCGGACCTGCCGGGCTTCGATACCGGGGTGGACACCCCGGCCGAGGCGGCCATTCTCGTGATCGCGGTGGTCTATGTGATCGCGGCGCTCTTCAACCTGCGCATCCCCGACACCGGCGCGCATTACCCGCACCAGGAGCGCAACCCGATCAAGCTGGTGGGCGAGTTCGCCCACTGCTGCGCGGTGCTCTGGAAAGACCGCCTGGGGCAGATTTCGCTGGCGGTCACCACGCTGTTCTGGGGCGCGGGCGCCACGCTGCAGTTCATCGTGCTCGAGTGGGCGCGCACCGCGCTGAACATGCCGCTCAACCGTGCGGCCGTGCTGCAGGGCGTGGTGGCGGTGGGCATCGCGCTGGGTGCGGTGGTGGCCGCGCGCTGGGTGCCGCTGCGCGGCGCGCTGCGGGTGCTGCCGGTGGGGGTGGCCATGGGCGTGCTGGTGCCGATGATCACGCTGGTGTCCAGCGTGGAGGCCGCGTACCCGATGCTCGTGGCGGTGGGTGCGCTCGCCGGCTTCTTCGTGGTGCCCATGAATGCGCTGCTGCAGCATCGCGGCCATGTGCTGATGAGCGCCGGCCACTCGATCGCGGTGCAGAACTTCAACGAGAACCTGAATGTGCTGGCCATGCTCGGCCTCTATTCGCTGCTGATCAGCACGCGCATGCACATCAATGTGATCATCGTGCTGTTCGGCAGCTTCGTGGCCGTGACCATGCTGCTGGTCATCCTTCGGCACCGGGCCAACCAGCGGCAGTTCGATGCCGAGGCCACGCTGCCGGAAGGCTCCGGCCACTGAAACAGGGTGCCGGTGCCTGAAGCCGGTGCCTGAGAAGCGTGCGCCGCAAGCCCGGGCCCGGTAACGGGCGTCTCAGCCCGCTGCGGCGCGCTGCCGCGGCAAACGTGCAAGCGCCAGGCACAGGTCGGCCCAGGCCTTGCCCTTGTCGGCCGGATTGCGCAGCAGATAGGCCGGGTGGTAGGTGACCACCAGCGGCAGCTCGGCACCGCCGACCGGGTAGCGGTGCACCCGGTTGCGCAGGCCGGCCACCGAGGCGTCGGTCTCGAGCAGTGCCTGGGCCGCGAAGCGCCCCATCACCAGGATGCCGGTGGGCGCCAGCAACTCGATCTGGCGCCGCAGGAATGGCGCGCAGCGCGCAACCTCGTCGGGCTCGGGATTGCGATTGCCCGGCGGCCGGCACTTGAGCACATTGGTGATGAACACATCCCGGGCACGATCGAGCCCGATGGCAGCCAGCATCGCATCGAGCAGGCGGCCGGCCTGGCCCACGAAGGGTTCGCCACGCAGGTCTTCCTCGGCGCCGGGGGCCTCACCGACGATCAGCCAGGGCGCGGTCGGGCTGCCGCTGCCGAACACGGTCTGCTGGCGCGATCGGCACAGGCCGCAACGCTCGCAGGTGCGCACCGAGGCCTGCAGAGACTCCCAGTCGGGCATCGGCGTCGGATCGGCAGATCGGGCCATCTCGGCTTGGATCGCCTCGCCACGGATCGCCTCGCCACGGATCGTCTCGCGCGGGCTCGGTGGCGCGCGGCGCGCTTCATCGGGCCGGGGCAGCTCGGCCCCCGAGGGATCCAAGCCCTCCCCGAGCGCCGCCCGGGCATCCCGGCGGACCCAGACCGGACCCAGGCCGAGCGCCTGCCAGGCCGCACGCTGACCCGGCGTCATGCCGCCCGACCGCGAACCGGCGAGGCTCGATCGAGCTCGCGACGCAGCACCAGCGCGTCCTCGCGGCTGTCACCTTCGGCCGGGTAGTAGCGGCGCCGCAACCCGACCTGCGTGAAGCCGCTGCGCTGGTACAGGTCGAGAGCACGGAGGTTGCTGGGTCGCACCTCCAGGAACATGGCGCGGGCGCCCTGCCCGCGCGCCTGCTCGCACAACCAGGCGAGCAGCCAGCGCCCCAGGCCCTGGCCCTGGCGGTGCGCGGCGACCGAGAAATTGAGCAGATGGATCTCGTCGATCACCGCCATGGTGAGGGCGTAGGCCTGGACCACGCCGGCGCGCTCGAGAACCCAGCCACGATGACCTGCCGCGAGCGAGTCGCCGAAGTTGCCGGCGGTCCAGGGGAAGGGATAGATCGCGCGCTCCACCTCCATCACCGCAGGGATGTCTTCGGGAAGCAGCGCGCGCAGCAGATCCTGTGCGGCCAGGGGCTGGGCACTCATGCCGCGGCCCCGCGACGCTGCCGAGCCGCGGCCTGTTCGGCGGCGTCAAGCGCCACCTTGTCGCGCACATAGCGCGGCGCCGCCGCATCGGGCGCGATGGCTTCGCCCCTGAGCCAGGCCCGCTCGGCGATCTCGGCCAGCGCATCGCCTGCCGGGAAGGCATCGGGGATCAGGCCGGCTCCAGCCGCTGCGGCCTGCTCGGCCAGCGCCGGATAGCGGGTGAATGCATCGCCCACCGCCACCCAGGCACCCGCGGCAAGGGCCGAAAAGGCCGCCATGCCATGCCCGAGTGCGTCGGGCGACAGAACGGCAAGCGCCGAGGGCGGCTCGCCGCGGTCAGGATCGGGCTGCGGCCAGCCCGCCTGGTAGACCTCACCCATGCGGGCATCGGTGGCCGCCAGCGTGGGCCACCGGCGATGCGGCCAGGCCAGCGCCAGCAGCGAGGACACCGGCACCACCGGGCAGCCCAGGCCAAGCGCCAGCCCCTGCGCGAGGCCGCACCCCACCCGCAGGCCGGTGAAACTCCCGGGCCCGGCATCGAAGGCAATGAGGCCGACATCGCGCAACCCCAGCCCTGCCTGCGCGAGCAGCTCGCGGGCCATCGGCATGGCGCGCTCGGCGTGACCGCTGCCGACATGCTCGCTGACGCAGGCCGCGCGCCGTCCGGCAGCGCCGGGATCGGCTGGTCCGGCCCAGCGCAAGCCGACCGAGCACCAGCCCCCCGAGGTGCCCAGGGCGAGCACAACCGGTGGCACGCGCGGTTCAGGGGACGACGGCGAACGAAGGGCGGCGGGCACGCGCTGATTCTACCCGCGCGACCGCCGCCGACCGGACGGCGCCGGGCGGGAGAACCGCGCCCTTGACCCAACCCCTGCGCTTCTCAGCGCGACGGGTCTTCCAGGCGACGGCGACGCTCCTCGAGCAGTTGCAGGCGCAGCTGCCGCCGCTCCTCCGGGGTGAGGGGTGTCATGGCCGGCTCGGCATCGGACCGACGCCAGCCGTGGCGTCCGTGACCGGGGTAAGGGGGACGCGCGGCGCCGGGCGGGAGGCCAGGGCGA
>NZ_CEXFHW010000018.1:0-37178 GCF_982640115.1 Quisquiliibacterium sp.
CAGGCTCCGGGATGAGGGGGTGAGTGGCCGGCTCAACGCGACACCGTGCCGCACCAGTGGGCGATGAACAGGGCGATGGTGCGGGTGACGCGGCGGATGGACTCGATCTCGACCCGCTCGTCGAAGGCGTGGATGCGCTCGGCGGTGGGTCCGTAGACCAGCGCCGGAATGCCGGCATACAGACCGAAGAAGCGGGCGTCGGTGGTGCCGGTGCTCGGCCCGGTGGCCAGCGGCTTGCCGGTGACCGCCTCGTGGCTGCGCGCGAGCACCGCCTGCGCCTCGGTGCCCTCGGGCAGCACCCAGCCCTCGGTCTGGAAGCCGTGGTAGACCACCTGCGGCGGGTTGGCCGACAGGAAGGCGTCGCCGGCGGCGGCCTTCGCGATGCAGGCCTCGACATCGGCGCGCACCTTTTCGAGCGACATGCCCGGGAACAGGCCGATGCGCATGTCGAAGGTGCACCAGGCCGGCACCGAGGAGGTCCAGTCGCCGCCTTCGATGCGGCTGACCACGAAGTTGATCGGGTGCGCATGGCCGGCGAAGGCCGGGTGGCCCTGCGCGTTCCAGTCGTGCTCGAGGCGATGCAGCGCCTGCATGATCGGCCAGCAGGCCTCGATGGCATTGGCGCCGGTGCCGGCCACCGCCACATGCGCGGGCCGGCCGCGCACCTTCACCTGGAACCACATCACGCCGACCTGCGCGCTCATCAGCTCTTCGCCCATCGGCTCGGGGATGATCGCGGCATCGGCCCGGTAGCCGCGCTCGAGGCAGGCCAGCGCGCCATTGCCGGTGCACTCCTCCTCGATCACCGACTGCAGATAGACATCACCGGCCGGGGCCAGGCCGATGCGGTGCAGCGCATCGAGCGCGAACAGGTTGGCCACCAGCCCGGCCTTCATGTCGCCGGCGCCGCGGCCGTGCATCCAGCCGCCGCGCACCGCTGGCACGAAGGGCGGGGTGCTCCACATGTCGAGGGGGCCGGTGGGCACGACATCGATGTGCCCGTTCAGGATCAGCGAGCGGCCGGTGGGCGAGGCCGCGCGATGGGCGCCCACCACATTCCAGGCGTTGTCATAGGAGACCGCCACCGGCGAGAAGCCGGGCAGATCGCGAATGCGGTCAACCTCGATGCGCCAGCGGTCCACCTGCAGGCCGCGATCGGCATAGGCCCGCGCCATGAAGTCCTGCGCCGAGGCCTCCTCGCCGCGCAGCGAGGGCAGCCGGACGAGGTCCGCGAGGAAGCGGATCTGCGCGTCGAAGCCTGCATCGACGGCGTCGATCAGGCGCTGGTTGAGGGAGGTATCGGTCATCAGGCGGGGCGGCGCATGCGGCCGCGGGAGAGCGGAACGAGCCTCGATGCTATCCGGTCTCAGGCCGCCGGTGCGCTCAGCAGAGCGGCGAAGCGGGCCATGTCGATGTTGCCGCCGCTCACGATCACCCCCACGCGCTGGCCGGCGAGCGCGCAAACGCCTTCGAGCGCGGCGGCCGCGGCGAGGCAGCCGGTGGGCTCGACCACCAGCTTCATGCGCTCGGCGAAGAAGCGCATGGTGCTGACCAGCTGCGCGTCGGTGGCGGTGACCACCTCGTCGACGCACTCGCGCATGACCGCGAAGGTGAGCTCGCCGGCATGCAGGGTCTGGGCGCCGTCGGCGATGGTCTCGGGCAGGGGGATGCTGACGATGCGCCCGAGCGCGAGCGACTGCTGCACATCGTTGCCGGCCTGCGGCTCGACGCCGATCACGCGGCAGCCCGGCGCGAGCTGGCGCGCCGCCACCGCACAGCCCGAGATCAGGCCGCCGCCGCCCAGACAGACCAGCAGCGCGTCGGGCGGACCCTCGCCCGTGGCGATCATGTCCTCGATCAGTTCGAGCGCCGCGGTGCCCTGCCCGGCCATCACATCAGCGTGGTCGTAGGGCGGCACGAGGGTCATGCCGCGCTCGGCGGCGAGCTGCCGGCCGATCGCCTCGCGGTCTTCGGTGCGCCGGTCATAGAGGACCACCTCGGCGCCGTAGCCGCGGGTGGCCGCCACCTTGATCGCCGGGGCATCACGCGGCATGACCAGCGTGGCCGGCATGCCGAGCAGGCGCGCGGCCAGCGCCACCGCCTGGGCATGGTTGCCCGATGAGAAGGCCACCGCCCCGGCCTGCCGCTGCGCCGGGCTGAAGCGCGACAGCGCGTTGTACGCGCCGCGAAACTTGAAGGCGCCGATGCGCTGCAGGTTCTCGCACTTGAAGAACAGCCGCGCCCCGGTGCGCGCATCGGCCGCGGTGCTGCGCATCATGGGCGTGCGATGGGCCACCGGGCGCAGGCGCTGCGCGGCGGCCAGGATGTCATCGAAGCTGATCGGCAGGGGCACGGCAGCGCTCGGCGCAGGGTTCAGAGCGGTGTGACCCGCACCTGGCCGCGGTTGTCGGTGAGCAGGCGCACCCGCTGGCCGGCTTCGAAGCGGTCGCTGCCGGCGGCCTGCACGATGGCGATGGTCTTGCCGTCGTCGGTGCGCAGCGTGATCTCCAGGCCCTCGGTGCTGGTGCCGGCCTTTTCGAGCTGGCTGCCCACCACGCCACCGGCGACCGCGCCGATCACCGAGCTGATGATCGACCCTTTGCCGCCCCCGACATTGGAGCCGGCCACCCCGCCGATCACCGAGCCGGCCAGCGTGCCCACGCCGCCGCCGCCCTCGCGGTCGAGTTTCACGGTGCGTACGCCCTGGATGGTGGCGGTCTGCACCTGCATGGGCTGGCGGGTCTCGCGGGCGGAGTAGGAGGAGCCGTCGCGATCGGGCGTGGCGCAGCCGGCGCTGAGCGCCAGCGCGCCGACCGCAGCGGCCAGCGCAAGGCGGGAACGGATTCGGGTCATGGGGATGGCCTCCTGGAGTCAGGGGATTGGCTGCGGGATGATAGTGTTTTTTGTCTGCGATCCTTGCGTCGGCCCAAACCGGAGCCCCATTTCATGCCCCAGCATCCCTTCCATCTGGCCTTTCCCGTGCACGATCTTGCGGCGGCGCGCGCCTTCTATGGCGACCTGCTCGGCTGTCCCGAGGGGCGCAGTTCGCCCGAGTGGGTGGATTTCGACCTTTATGGTCACCAGGTGGTGGCGCACCTTGCGCCCGACGAGACCCGTGCGGCGGCCACCAGTGCCGTGGATGGCGACAATGTGCCGGTTCGCCACTTCGGGGTGGTGCTGCCCATGCCCGACTGGGAGGCGCTGGCCGATCGCCTCTCGGCGGCCGGCACCCGTTTCATCATCGAGCCGCACATCCGCTTCAAGGGCCAGGTGGGCGAGCAGGCCACCATGTTCTTTCTCGACCCCTCGGGCAATGCCCTGGAGTTCAAGGCCTTCAAGGACATGGCCTCGCTCTTTGCGCGCTGAGAAAAAAAATTGCCCGGGCGGCGAAAGCCGTCCGGGCAAACTCCTGTCACGGAGAACGCAGGAGACACAGGCAAGAGTCTGCGTCCCACCCCTGACAATAATCTGACGCCTGGCAATGTCAAGTGTCATTGACACAAATGGCACATCCCCGACTTGACGGAATGACACGGCGCGACCACCGGGACCCCGATATGAAGACAGCCTTTTCGATGATGTCGCGTCTGCCCGCCGCTCGCGCCGTCCGGCGCCGCGGCCTGGCGGCAGCCCTGATCGCCGCGGTGGCGACGCTGCTGCCCGCGCTGTCAGCGGCGCAGGCCTACCCGCAGCGACCCATCAAGCTGGTGGTGACCTTCCCCACTGGCGGTGCGCCCGACATCCTGGCCCGCCTGTTTGCCGAGAAGGCGCAGCTCGGCCAGCCGGTGGTGGTCGACAATGTGCCCGGCGCCGGCGGCAACATCGGTGCCGATCGAGTGGCCAAGGCGGCCCCCGACGGTCTCAGCCTGGTCATGGGCACCGTGGGCACCCATGCCATCAATGGCTCGCTCTACGCGAAGATGCCCTATGACATGGTCCGGGATTTCACGCCGGTGTCGCTGGTGGCCTCCACGCCCAACCTGCTGGTGGTCACGACCTCGCTGCCGGTGAAGACCGTGCCGGAGCTCATCGCCTATGCCAAGGCCAATCCCGACCGGTTGTCCTTCGGCTCGCCCGGGGTGGGCTCGTCGGTGCACATCTCGGGCGAGCTCTTCAAGTCGATGGCCGGAGTCACCATGACCCATGTGCCCTACAAGGGCCGGCAGTTCGCCATCCCGGATCTGGTCGGTGGCAGCATCCAGCTGATGTTCGACAACATGCCTTCGGCGCTGCCGATGGCCCGTGAAGGCAAGATCCGCCCCATCGCCCAGACCGGGGCGCGGCGCTCGCCGTCGGCCCCGGACATCCCCACGGTGGCCGAATCCGGTCTGCCGGGCTTCGAGGCCACCTCCTGGTTCGCGCTGTTCGCGCCGGCCGGCACGCCGCGTGAGGTGGTCGCCCGCCTGCACACCGAGGTGCAGCGGGTGTTCCGCCTGCCCGATGTGCAGGAGCGGCTGCGCCAGCTCGGGCTCGACCCCCTCCTGGGCGGGCCGGAAGACCTCGCGCGCTTCCAGCAGGCCGAGATCACGAAATGGGCGCGTGTGGTCAAGGAGTCCGGCGCGCAGGCGCAGTGATGCCGCACCCGAGCCCGAAAGCGCCCTGACCCCGTCAGCCGCCCTGACCCGTCAGCCGCCCGCAGGGCGGCGGAGAGCCGAGATGGACTGGATCGCCGACCCCAATGCCTGGATCGCCCTGGCCACCCTGATCGCCCTCGAGGTGGTGCTCGGGGTGGACAACATCATCTTCATCTCCATCCTGTGCGGTCGCCTGCCCGAGGCGCAACGCAATCGCGCCCGCACCCTCGGACTGAGCCTTGCGCTGGTCATGCGCATCGGCCTGCTGCTGTCGATCGCCTGGATCATGAAGCTCACCGAGCCGCTGTTCACGGTGCTGGGCAACGCCATCTCGGGCCGTGACCTGATCCTGATCGTGGGCGGCCTGTTCCTGCTCTGGAAGAGCGTCCACGAGATCCATCAGTCGCTCGAGGGCGCGCACGACGAGGGCTCGGCCGGCGCGGCCGCGGGTCGCTTCGGGGCGGTGCTGGTGCAGATCGCCCTCATCGACCTGGTGTTCTCGCTCGACTCGGTGATCACCGCGGTGGGCCTGGTCGACGAGGTCGGCATCATGGTGGTGGCGGTGCTGGTCTCGGTGGTGGTCATGATGCTGTTCGCCCGGCCGATCGGCGAATTCGTCGACCGGCATCCCACCATCAAGATGCTGGCGCTGTCGTTCCTGGTGCTGGTCGGCCTGGTGCTGGTCGCCGAGGGCTTCGACACCCACATCCCCAAGGGGTATGTCTACTTCGCCATGGCCTTCTCGATGGCGGTCGAGATGCTCAACCTGCGCCAGCGAGCCCGTCGCCAGTCCCGGCCGGTCAAGCTGCACAAGTCGATCGAGGAGACCGCCGAACGCTGAGCGCGGGCGTCAGGGTCGGCCGGGCGCCCGAGCCCGGGATTCGGGCTCGAGCAGCCGGGCCAGGCGCGCCAGGCGCCGGTCGCGCACGCCCAGCGCAAGCAGGGCGCGGTGGGTGTTCAGCGCGTAGTCGCGGTTGTGCCCGCGGTCGCCGCCCGCGTGCCGCAGCCGGTGCAGGATGTCGTCCTCGGACAGCCGCTGATAGGCCTCGCTCACCGGATTGGCCACGAAGGTCAGCGCCCGTTCGCTGCGCCCGTCAGGCAGTGCCACCGGCACCATGGCCGGCCGGTAGACATCGGCCAGCATTTCGCGGGCATAGAGCCGCTCCAGCGATTCCCGCCGGGTGGGCCGGGCCAGGCGGAAGGCCATGCCCACGCAGCTGCCGCCGGGTTGCAGGCCGAGCACCACGCCCGGCTCCTGCGGTGTGCCGCGGTAGCGGGTCGAGCGGATGCAGAAGGCGCGGTGAAAGCCGTGCAGCCTGGCCAGCACCTGCTCGGTGTAGTCGAACTCCGGATGCCAGATCAGCGACCCGTAGCCGAAGACCCAGTCGGCCTCTGGCAGGTTCACGGGCCCTCGGCTGACCGGGCTCAGCCGCCGGTTCGCCGGCGGGTGGCGGGCACGCTTGCGCGAGCCGGACGAGGGCCGGCGCTGGCCGACTTGGCCGCAGGCTTGGCGGCCCTGGAGGTGGTGCCACCGGCCTTGGTTCCCGCGCCAGATTTGGCGCCCGACTTGACGGCGGTCTTCGTGGCGGTCTTCGTGGCGGCGCGGGACGCCGGCGCGCCTGCGGCCTTGGCCGGCGACTTGGCCGGCGCCTTGGCGGTCGCGGAGCCGGCCGCCTTGCCGCCAGCCCGGGCAGCGCCGGTTCGGGCACCCGCTCTGGCAGCCGCGCCGGCCACCGGAGCCGGGCGTTCCGAATCGGCCCCGGATTCGGCGGCGGGCTCGGCGGCCGCCTTGCCGGGTCGGGGCGTGAACTCGAAGCCGATCTTGCCGTCGGCCCCGCGCACCAGGAAGGCCTTGAACTTGCGCCGGGTGCGCTGGGACACGAAACCCTGGAGCAGGTCGGTGCGGCCCTCTGCGAGCAGCTTGCGCATCTGTTCCGGGGCGATCTCCTGCTGCAGGATGATCTTGCCGCTGCGGAAGTCGCAGCTGCGCTCCGGGCCGACCGACTTCTCGCATACGAAGGACAGGCCGTGCTCGTGCACCGCACTGCCGCACTTGGGGCAGGAGCCCAGCGCCGGCTGCCCCGAAAAGTCGACCGGCTCGGCATTGGCCTCATCGTCTTCGCGTGACTGGCCGAAGTCGAACTCGAGCTTGTGCTCGTCGGAGATCTTCAGGATGGCCGCGAAGGGCCTGCCCAGCCGGCTGCGGAAGCCCTGCAGCGGCCCGAGGGTACGCTGCGAGAGCAGGATCTCGGCCTCGGCCACCTCGAGCTGGCGGCTGCCGGGGATCTTGGTGATGGAGAAGTCGCAGCGCGTGCAGGCAAAGCGCTTGTAGTTCTCCTGGACCGTGCCGCCGCACTTGGGGCAGGGTGAGGCCAGCGTGGCGTACTCGCCGGGCACGGTGTCCGCCTGGTAGTTCTTGGCGCGCTCGACGATCCGCCGGGTGACCTCGGCAATCTCGTCCATGAACTCCTCGCGCCGCAGCCGGCCGCGCTCCATCTGGGCGAGCTTGTATTCCCAGTCGCCGGTGAGCTCGGGCATGGTGAGCTCCTCGACGCCAAGCCCGCGCAGCAGCGTGAGCAGCTGGAAGGCCTTGGCGGTGGGCAGCAGATCGCGGCCGTCGCGCAGCAGGTAGTTCTCGGCGATCAGGCCCTCGATGATCGCGGCGCGGGTGGCTGGCGTGCCCAGGCCCTTCTCGGCCATGGCCTCGCGCAGCTCTTCATCGTCGACGAGCTTGCCGGCGCCTTCCATGGCCGACAGCAGCGTGGCCTCGTTGAAGCGGGCGGGCGGGCGGGTGGCAAGCGAGAGCGCCTCGATGGCCTCGGTGCTCACGATCTCGTCGGGGGCCACCGGCACCAGCATGCCTGCGCCCTCCTGGGCGCCCGACTCGACGGACTCGCGCCCGTAGATGGCAAGCCACCCAGCATTGACCAGCACCCGGCCCTCGGTCTTGAAGGCGTGCGACTCGACCTGCGTGATGCGGGTGGTGACCCGGAACTCGGCCGACGGGAAGAACACCGCGAGGAATCGGCGCACCACCAGGTCGTAGATCTTCTGCTCGGCCTCCGACAGGGCCTTCGGTGCCTGCAGCGTGGGAATGATGGCGAAGTGGTCGGAGATCTTGCTGTTGTCGAAGATGCGCTTGTTGCCCGGCCGCACCCAGTCGTTGTCGAGCACCTGGCGGGCGAAGGGCCGGTAGGCCGAACTGCCCGACAGCATGGTCAGGGTCTGGCGCACCGTGGGCGCGTAGTCTT
Source organism: Quisquiliibacterium sp. (assembly GCF_982640115.1). NCBI lineage: Bacteria > Pseudomonadati > Pseudomonadota > Betaproteobacteria > Burkholderiales > Burkholderiaceae > Quisquiliibacterium > Quisquiliibacterium sp. The sequence goes on from NZ_CEXFHW010000018.1 coordinate 7,826, forward strand.
CCGGCAGTGCCTTGGAATCGGTTCGCGGGTAGGTGAGCGCCTTGTGCTTCTCGTAGAGTGCCTGGGCCAGCGACAGCGTGGTCTTGGCCGAGAAGCCGAAGCGCCCATTGGCCTCGCGCTGAAGGCTGGTGAGGTCGAAGAGCGCCGGGGCAGCCTGTGTGGTCGGACGCGCCTCTTCGGTGACGGTGCCTGGCCGGCCCTGGCAATCGGCCACGATGGCGCGGGCACGCGCTTCATCCCAGAGCCGCTCGGGGCGCAGATCGGCGTCGGCCGGGTTGCGCACGAAGGCAGGGTCGAACCAGCGGCCCTCGTACTGGCCCGCCTGCGCGCCGAAGGTGGCCTTGACCTCGAAGTAGGCTCGCGGCTTGAACCGGCGAATGCGCTCCTCGCGCTCGACCACGATGGTCAGCGTGGGGGTCTGCACGCGGCCCACGGTGGTGAGATAGAAGCCGCCGTCGCGCGAGTTGAACGCGGTCATGGCCCGCGTGCCGTTGATGCCCACCAGCCAGTCGGCCTCGGAGCGGCAGCGCGCGGCATCGGCCAGCGGCATCATCTGGCGGTCATCACGCAGCTGGCCGAAGGCGTCGCGGATGGCTGCCGGGGTCATGGACTGCAGCCACAGGCGGCGCACCGGCTGGCGCGCCTTGGCGTACTGGGTGATCAGCCGGAAGATGAGCTCGCCCTCGCGCCCGGCGTCGCAAGCGTTGATCAGGGCGTCGATGTCCTTGCGGCGGATGAGCCTGGCCAGCAGCTTGAGCCGCTCCTCGTTCTTGGCGATGGGCTGGACATCGAAGTGCGGCGGGATCACCGGCAGGTGGGCGAAGGACCATTTGCCCCGCTTGACCTCGAACTGCTCGGGTGCGGCGATCTCCACCAGATGACCGACCGCCGATGACAGGACGTAGTCATCGCTCTCGAAGTACTCGCCCTGGCGGGTGAAACCGCCGATCGCTCGCGCGATGTCGGCGGCGACCGAGGGCTTCTCGGCGATGATCAGCGACTTGCCCATGAATGGTCTTGGTCCGCCCGAGGCGAAAAAGGGGGCCAATCATAAGAGCGCGTTGTCGACCGGCGCAAGCTCAGCCTGAGTGAGCCGGTGGCCATGGAGTGTCGAAGCGCGGTGCGGCGGCTCATGGCGGCAGTCGGCGGCAACGGCCATCGGGCAGGCGTTCGAGGCAGCCGCGCAGCTCCAGGCCGGCCAGGCCCGAGAGCAGTTCGGGCACGCCAGGGGCGCGTCCCGCCCCCGCCGCGGCGAAACCGGCCTGTGCGCGCGCGAGCAGGTGATCGGGATGGAGCGGGTCCCAGCCGAGCGCGGCCAGCAGGGCTGCTTCGACGGGCGTGAGGTCGGCGGGGCTGGCACTTCCGGCAACCATGCCCCCGGCGCATCGGGCACTCATGGTGCTGGCGCACCAGCGCGGCAGCAGCGCGAGGATGTCGTGCGCGCTTTCGACCAGCTGAGCGCCTTCCTGGATCAGCCGATGGCAGCCGCGCGCGGTGGGGGAATGAATGGAACCGGGGATGGCGCAGACCTCCCGCCCGAACTCGGCGGCAAGGCGTGCCGTGATCAGCGAGCCGCTGTTGAGCGCGGCTTCGACCACCAGCACCCCGAGCGACAGTCCGGCGATCAGCCGGTTGCGGCGCGGGAAGGCCGCGCGGCTGGGGCCGACCTGCGGCGGCAGTTCGGACACGAGTGCGCCTTCGGTCTGGATGGCCTGGGCAAGGGCCTGCTGGCTGCGGGGATAGACCCGGTCTGCCCCGGTGCCTAGCACCGCGACCGTGCTGGCTGCGCTGCCCAGGGCGCCGCGATGCGCCGCAGCGTCGATCCCTCTTGCCAGCCCGCTCACGATGGTGAGGCCCTGCCCCGCCAGGGCGTGGGCGAAGGCCCGGGCGGTTTCCTGCCCGCCGGCACCGGCTGAACGGCTGCCGACGATGGCCAGCGAGGGCGCCCGCAGCAGCTCGGTTCGGCCGCGCACCCAGAGCAGGGGCGGCGGGTCGGGCAGGTGCAGCAGCCGCGGCGGATAGCGTGGATCGTCGAGGGCGACGAGGTGGCAGCCCGGCTGGGTGGCCCAGCGCAGACCGGCCTGCACCGCGTTGTCGCGGACGGGATCGGGCTGCAGCAGGGCGCTCGCCAGGTGCGTGCCAACCACGCCGGTCAGCGAGGCGTGGCCTGCCTGCAGCACCTGCTCGGGCAGCCCGAAACCGGCCAGCAGACGCGCGGTGGCGACCGGCCCGATGCCCGGGGTGAGGACGAGATGAAGCCAGGACGCCAGCCCGGCGCCTGGCGCCGGGTGGGTCATGGGCGCGCCTGGATTACGGGGTGAGGATGTCGTCGCCGACCGTGACCGCCTTGGTGGCGCGCACGATCAGGCCGTAGGAAATGCTATCGAAGACCCGGAACACCAGCATCTGGCCGATGGTCTCACCCGGAAGGCCGATCATCTTGCGGGTTTCCTCGTCGCGGACCTCCCGGGCCCGCTCGCGGATCGAGAGCACATGGCCCGTCTCGATGCCGTCCTTGCGGCCCAGGCTGACCGCGACCACGCTGTTGCGCCCGGCCTGCGCCACGCCACGGTAGACCGAGACCAGCCGCCCGGCCAGCGCCGCCTGGGGCGCGCGCGGGGCGTAGTTCAGGTCGGTTGCCGGCTCGGCCGGCACCAGACGGTCGCCGATGCCGATCTCCTCGGTGGCCTTCAGGAGCCTAAAGCTCGCCGGATCGCCACGGCGCTCGAGCCGGGCCGAGCCGATGTACACCGCCTCGTAGGCGATCGGCTTGCGGGTGTCCGGGTGCAGCAGCGGCGCCCCCGGCCTGTAGATATGCCACTCGGTGACGGTCTGGTCCGGCTTCAGGCCGCGCGCATAGGCGAGCTCGCCGGCGCTGAGGTACACCCTGCCCTCCTGGGCGCCCACGATGCGGGGGTGATCCCTCAGGCCCTTTTCGTCGACGATGAGCGGGCGGTTGAGGAAGGGCTCGATCGCCGCTGCATTGACCATCGGGATCGGCTGTGCCGGCAGCGGCTGCACCCGCACCCTCGGGCTCAGGCGCTCCTCCTGCGGCGAGGCAGGCGTCGGCTCGGGGCGCGACGGATCGACCCCCACGCCCACGCTGCGCGCGGTGGGCGCCGGGTCACCCACGGCGCGGGCCAGCCGGAGCCGGTTGCGGCCACCGCTGCTGTCCAGGTAGATGATGTCGCCAGGGTAGATGAGGTGCGGATTGCGCACCTGCTCGCGGTTCATCTGCCAGATCTCGGTCCAGCGCCAGGGAGACTCGAGGAACCGGCCGGCAATGCCCCAGAGGGTGTCGCCGGGCACCACCACATGCTTGTCGGGTGCATCCTTGGCCAGCGCGGGCCCGGCGCTCTGGCCGTTCGGCGCGGTCGGGGCGCCCGGGGTGGTGCCGGCAGCGGGCTCGGCCGCGGCGGACGGCGTGGCAGGCGCGGGTGCCGGCAGCGTCGCCGTCGACTGGGCGATCGCCTGGCTGGCCGCCAGAGAAAGCGCCATCGCCAGAAGTCGCGTGCTAGACTTGAATGTCATGGATGGCGGCACCAGATGGTGAGTGGCTTGGTTTTTTCGGGCTGCGCCTGATGCTCGGGCATCTTACCGGGCAGTCGAAATAAGCCCGGCAAATCAAGGATTTGGCGCCGTCAGATCAAGCGCCCTATCAGGCAGGGGCAGGGCAGCCGAGTCTGCCGGCAATCCCCGGGTGCCGCAAGTTCGAAGCTGTTTCAACGGTAGGTAGTTGCCGATGGCCGTCCGTCCGATTCTCCGATTCCCCGACGAGCGTCTGCACACCGTGGCCAGACGGGTCGAGCATTTCGATGACGCCCTGCGCCAGCTGGTGGGTGACATGGCCGACACGATGTACCGCGCCCCGGGCATCGGGCTGGCCGCCACCCAGATCGATGTCCACCTGCGGGTGATCGTCATCGATGTCTCCGAGACCCACGATCGGCTGCAGGTCTTCATCAACCCCGCGATCATCGGCGAAGACGGCGAGCGTCGGATCAGCGAGGAAGGCTGCCTGTCGGTACCCGGGGTCTACGAGGAGGTCGAGCGGCCCGAGCGGGTGCGGGTACGCGCCTTCGACGAGCACGGCAAACCTTTCACGCTCGATGCCGACGGCCTGCTGGCGGTCTGCCTCCAGCACGAGATCGATCACCTCGACGGCCGCGTCTTCGTCCAGTATCTCTCCCGCCTCAAGCAGAACCGGATCCGCACCCGCCTGCTCAAGCAGGTGCGCGAAGCCGCCTGACGCGCCGCCGGCGCTGGCGCCCGGTAGGGCGCCGGGCCGGGGCGAGCGCCCTTCCCCCATGCGACTGATCTTCGCCGGCACGCCGGAATTCGCCAGTGCCGCCCTCGATGCGATCGTGGCGGCCGGCCACGAGGTGGCGCTGGTGCTCACCCGTGCCGACAAGCCGGCCGGCCGCGGCCAGAAGCTCATGCCCAGTCCGGTCAAGCAGCGGGCGATCGCGCTCTGCCTGCCGGTTCAGCAGCCGGCAAGCCTGCGCGACCCGGCCATGGCGCCGGCGCTGGCCGCCCACCGGGCCGAGGTCATGGTGGTCGCCGCCTACGGCATGATCCTGCCCCCGGCGATCCTGGCGGTGCCGGCGCGTGGCTGCCTGAACATCCACGCCTCGCTGCTGCCGCGCTGGCGCGGCGCCGCGCCCATCCAGCGGGCCATCGAGGCCGGCGACCCGGTCACCGGCATCACCATCATGCAGATGGATGCCGGTCTGGACACCGGCGACATGCTGCTCGCCGAGAGCCTGCCCATCCTGCCCGAAGACCATGCCGGCAGTCTGCACGATCGGCTGGCCGCGCTCGGCGCGCGCCTGATCGTGCGCGCCCTCGATGATCTTTCGGCCGGCCGGCTGGTGGCCACGCCGCAGCCGGCCGAGGGCGTCACCTATGCGCACAAGATCCTCAAGACCGAGGCGCCGCTCGACTGGTCGCAGCCGGCGCCGCGGCTGGCCGACCGCATCCGCGCCTTGGATCCTTTTCCGGGCTGCACCGCCCTTCTGGCCGGCTCGACCGAGCCGCTGAAGGTCTGGCGGGCCCGCGCGCTCACCGAGCCCGCGCCTGCCGGCCTGCCCCCGGGCAGCCTGCTGTCGGCCGCCGACGGCCGGGTGCTCGTGGCCTGCGCCCAGGGCGGCGTGCTCGAGCTGCTGGAGGTGCAGCGGCCCGGGGCTCGCCGGGTCGGCGCGGCGCAATGGCGCCAGTCGCTGTCGGCCGGCGCTCCCCTCGCCTTCGAGCCCGCCCCGCCCCGATGAGCCGCGCCCTGCAATGAGCGGCTCTTGCATCCGACCCATGAAGGCCCCACCTTCCCACCTGCGGAAGCATCGTTTCCGCCAACCCCTTCTGGAGAGACCGTCGTGTTCAACTGGATGAAGACCGCCATGCTCATGGCCGCCATCACCGCGCTGTTCGGCGTGGTGGGCGCGGCCCTCGGCGGGCAGGCCGGCATGCTGCTGGCGCTGGCCTTCGCCCTGGTCACCAACTTCTTCGCCGACTGGTTCTCCGACAAGATGGTCCTGCGCATGTACAACGCGCGGGAGGTCGACGAGACCACGGCGCCGCAGTTCTACGGCATGGTCCGCGAGCTCGCCGAGCGCGCCCGCATGCCCATGCCGCGGGTCTATCTCATTGATGAGGCCGCGCCCAACGCCTTCGCCACCGGCCGCAATCCGCAGCACGCCGCGGTGGCGGCCACCACCGGCATCCTGTCGGTGCTTTCGGCGCGCGAGCTGCGCGGCGTGATGGCCCATGAGCTCGCGCACGTGAAGCACCGCGACATCCTCATCTCCACCATCTCGGCCACCATGGCCGGCGCGATCTCGGCGCTGGCCAACTTCGGCATGCTCTTCGGCGGCCGTGACAGCGAGGGCCGGCCGGCCAATCCGATCGCCGGCATCCTGGTGGCCATTCTCGCGCCGCTCGCCGGCGCGCTCATCCAGATGGCCATCTCGCGGGCTCGCGAGTTCGAGGCTGACCGCGGCGGCGCCGAGATCAGCGGCGATCCGGCAGCGCTGGCGTCGGCACTCGACAAGATCCACCGCTACGCCCAGGGTCTGCCCCTGGAGGCGGCCGAGCGCCACCCCGAGACCGCGCAGATGATGATCATGAATCCGCTGTCGGGCGGCGGCCTGCGCGGTCTGTTCTCCACCCATCCCGCCACCGAGGAACGGATCGCCCGCCTCATGGCGCTGGCGCGCCGCCCTGGCTGAGGCGCCGGTTCCGCGGGGGGCGGGCTGGCGTCCGCCGCTCGCCGAGGAATTCGGCGCCGCCGCGCAGGCGCTCGGGCAGGTGCTCGCCGGCCGGGCCTTGCCGCAGAGCCTGGCGGCGGTCAACCGCGAGCATCGCCTCGAGGGCTCGTCCCGCGCCGCCGTCGCCGACATGGCCCATGGCGCCATGCGTCGCCTGGGCACTGCCCAGGCCCTGGCGCAGCGGCTCAATGCCCGCCCGCCCGTCCCCGAGGTGGCCGCCCTGCAGCTGCTGGGCCTGACCGAGCTGCTGGCGCCCGCCCGACGCCATGAGGCGGTGGTGGTCGACCAGCTGGTGTCGGCCGCCCGAAGCCGGCCAGCCCTCGCGCCGGCTGCGCCTTTCCTGAACGCCACCCTGCGCCGTTTCCTGCGTGAGCGCGAGGCCCTGCTCGCCGCCCTGGCCGACGACCCGCAGGCCCGCTGGAACCACCCCGCCTGGTGGGTGGATCAGCTGCGTCGAGACCACCCCCGCCACTGGGAGGCGGTGCTCGCCGTGGCCGATGAGCGCCCGCCCATGACCTTGCGGGTGAACCGGCGCCGCGGCAGCGTTGCCGACTACCTGGCGCGCCTGACCGAGGCCGGTCTCGCTGCCACGCCGATCGGCCCCGACGCGGTCCTTCTGGCGCAGCCCTGCGAGGTCACCGCGCTGCCGGGCTTCGCGCAGGGCGATGTCTCGGTGCAGGACCTGGCGGCGCAGATCGCGGCCGTGGCCCTCGACCCCCAGCCCGGGGATCGGGTGCTCGATGCCTGCGCCGCCCCGGGTGGCAAGAGCGCCCATCTGCTGGAGCGGGCCGACTGCCAGCTGCTGGCCATCGACACCGATGCCGCCCGCCTGGAACGGGTGCACGAGAACCTGCGGCGGCTGTCGCTGCATGCCCAGGTGCGTCAGGGCGATGCCAGCCGGCCGGCCGACTGGTGGGATGGCCGGCCCTTCCAGCGCATCCTGCTCGACGCACCCTGCTCGGCCTCGGGCATCGTGCGCCGCCATCCCGACATCCGCTGGCTGCGGCGCCGTCGCGATATCGCGACACTGGCCGAGCGCCAGTCGCAAATGCTGGCTGCCCTGTGGGGGCTGCTCGAGCCGGGTGGTACATTGCTCTTCGCCACCTGCTCGGTGTTCCGGGCCGAAGGCGAGAGGGTGGTCGAGCGCTTCTGCGCCGGCCGGCCGGATGCCCAGCAACAGCCCCTGTTCTGGTGCTGGCCGGGCCAGACGGCGCCGCACCGCCTCTCGCAGCTGTTGCCGCATGTCGCGCCCGACCGGAACCACGACGGATTCTTCTACGCCTCCATCCGCAAACGCCAGTGACAGTCCGCCTCGCCCGGGCGCTGGCCCTGATCGTCTGGATCGGGGCGGCGCTGGCGCTCCTGCCGCCGGCCGCACGAGCCGAGGGCATCGAGGTCCGCACCGCCCGGCTCGAGCCCTCCGCCGAGGGCTGGCAGCTGGCCGCCGATTTCGGCCTGACGCTGCCCGCGCGGCTCGAGGAGGCGGTCAACCGCGGGGTGATGCTCCACTTCGTGGTCGAGTTCGAGCTCATCCGGCCGCGCTGGTACTGGTTCGATGAATCGGTGGCGTCGGCCACCCTCACCTACCGGCTGTCCTATCACGCCCTCACCCGCCAGTACCGGCTGGCGCTCTCCGGCATCGCGCAGAGCTTTCCCGAGCTGTCCGAGGTGCTCGGGGTGATGTCGCGGGTGCGTGGCTGGCGGGTGCTCGAGCCGGACCAGGCTCGCCCCGGCACGCCGTACGAGGCGCAGGTACGCATGCGGCTGGACACCGCGCAGCTGCCCAAGCCCTTCCAGGTGAATGCCCTGACCAACCGCGAGTGGACGCTCAGCTCCGAATGGAAGCGCTTCCGGTTCAATCCCGAGACGACGAAAAGCGCGCCATAAGCCGGGCGCTGCGGCTCGCGCTGATCGCCGCCCTGGTGATCGCGGTGGTGCTGCTCGCCCTGCTGATCTCGGCCAGCGGCAACACCCGCCTGTTCGAGGACCGCTACCCCATGCTGCTGGGGCTGGCCACCCTGGTGTCGGTGATGCTCACGGTGCTGGTGCTCGAGCTGCTGCGCCGGCTGCTCGCGCGCTACCGGCGCGGCCTGTTCGGCACCCGCCTGATCGCCCGCATGGCCGGGTCCTTCGCCCTCATGACCGTGCTGCCGGTGGCGCTGGTGTTCTTCGTGGCGGTGCAGTTCGTGGGGCGTTCGATCGAGTCCTGGTTCGACTTTCCGGTCGAGCGCGCCCTCGATTCCGGACTGAGCCTGGCGCGCACTTCGCTCGATGCCATGCTGGGCGACCTGTCCCAGAAGGCGCGCGTGATGGCCGGCGAACTCGCCGAGACGCCCTCCGCCGTCTGGCCGGCCACGCTCGGGCGGCTGCGTGAGCAGGCCGGCGCCCAGGAGGCGGTGGTGCTCACCGGCAGCGGTCGCATCATCACCGCCAGCGGCGGCCAGTTCGCGCGGCTGGTGCCTGACCTGCCCTCGGCCGACGCGCTGCGCCAGGTGCGCCTCACCCGCCAGTTCGCCCGCGTGGAGCCCGCCGATGCCGACGGTGCCGGGCGCGGCTTGAAGCTGCGGGTGATCGTGCCCCTGCTCACCGATGCCCAGCGTCTGGACGAGAGCCGCTACCTGCAGCTGCTGCAGCCCGTGCCGGCGGCGCTCGCCGAGAACGCCGAGGCGGTTCAGCAGGGTTTTCGCGATTTCCAGGAGCTGTCGCTGTCGCGCGGCGGCCTCAAGCGCATCTTTCACATCACGCTCACGCTCACCTTCCTGCTCACCATGCTGGCGGCCGTCTCGGGCGCCTTTCTGCTCGCCGGCTGGCTCACGGGCCCGCTCTCGGAGCTGGCCGCCGCCACCCGCTCGGTGGCCGGCGGTGACTTCCGGCCCATCAAGGACTATGCCGGGCGAGACGAACTCGGCGTGCTCACCCGCTCGTTCAATGGCATGACCCGGCAGCTGCAGGAGGCGCGCTCGCTGGCCGAGTCACATCAGCACGAGCTCGAGCGGGTCAATGCCCGCCTCGAGAGCGTGCTGGCCAACCTCGACGCCGGCGTGCTGGTGCTCGATGTCGAGCTGCGCCTGAGTCTGGCCAACCGCGGCGCCGAGCGCATCCTGGGCGGCGAACTGAACGGGCTGCTCGGCCAGCCCCTGGCGGCGTTGCCGGGACTGGGCCCGCTCGAGGCGCAGATCCGTGCCGCCTTCAACGAGCAGACCGCCAGCGGGCCGGTCGCCTGGCAGCGCCAGTTCGTGCTCGGCGCCGGGCCGGGCCGGGCCGGCGCGGGCGGAGCCGATGCCGGGCCGGCGCCCGATCCCACCCGGCCCGGCGACCAGACCCTGCTGGTGCGCGGCTCGGTGCTGCCCGGCCAGCCGGTGGGTTATGTGATCGTGTTCGACGACATCTCGGGCCTGATCGGCGCGCAGCGCGCCCTGGCCTGGAGCGAGGTCGCGCGCCGCCTCGCCCACGAGATCAAGAACCCGCTCACCCCCATCCAGCTGGCCGCCGAGCGCATGGCCCACAAGCTGCACGACCGCCTGCCGCCCGCCGATGCCGAGCTCCTCGCCAAGAACACCCAGACCATCGTCAACCAGGTGGCGGCGCTCAAGACCCTGGTCGACGAGTTCCGCGACTACGCGCGCCTGCCCGCGGCGCAGCTGCATCCCTTGCAGGTCAATGAACTGCTCGAGGATGTGCTGCGGCTCTACAGCGCCGGCGACCCGCAGGTTGCGATCCAGGTCGCGCTCGACCCGGCTGCGCCGCGCGTCCTCGGTGACGCCACGCAGCTGCGCCAGGTCTTTCACAACCTGCTCAAGAACGCCCAGGAGGCGCACACCTCGGCGGGCGCGGCCGCGGTCGGTCCGATCGAGGTGTGCAGCGAGCGGGTGGCGCTGGCCGATGGTCGCGCCGCCCTGCAGGTCAGGGTCCGCGATCACGGCGGCGGCTTCTCGCCGGGCATGCTCGCGCGGGCCTTCGAGCCCTATGTCACCAGCAAGCCGCGCGGCACCGGCCTGGGTCTGCCGATCGTGCGCAAGATCATCGACGAGCACGGCGCGCGAATCGATATCGGCAACTGGCACGACGACAGTGGCCGCGCGCTCGGCGCGCAGGTGGCGATCCTATTTACCAAACTCCCGAAAACCATGGAGAATCCGGCCATGCTTGAAGTGGGCAATCGCGACAGGGACCATGGCTGAGATTCTGGTGGTGGATGACGAGATCGGCATCCGCGAGCTCCTGTCCGAAATCCTCGGTGACGAGGGCCACACCGTGCTGCTTGCCGACAGCGCCACGCAGGCGCGCCGCATCCGCGACGGCGGTCCGCTCGATCTGGTGCTGCTCGACATCTGGATGCCCGATACCGATGGCGTCACGCTGCTCAAGGAGTGGGCCGCCGCCGGCAAGCTGACCATGCCCGTGATCATGATGTCCGGCCACGCCACCATCGACACCGCGGTCGAGGCCACCCGGATCGGCGCGCTCGACTTCCTCGAGAAGCCCATCGCCCTGCAGAAGCTGCTCAAGGCGGTCGAGCAGGGACTGGTGCGTGGCCGCGCCGGTCTTGCCCGGGCGCCGGGCGCAGGGCCCGCCGCGGGCGCGGCCCAGCCCCTGGCGGCGCCCGCGCCGGCCGCAGTGCCTGCGGTGGCGCTCGGTGCCACAGCCAGCCCTGCGCCGGCGTCCGCTGATGCGACGGCCCCCGTCGTCACCACCGGGGCCACCGTGGCCGTGCGTGACCTGCCCATCGACATGCCGCTGCGTGAAGCCCGCGATGCCTTCGAGCGCGCCTACTTCGAACACCACCTTGCGCGCGAGCACGGCAGCATGACCCGCGTGGCCGAGAAGACCGGCCTCGAGCGCACGCACCTCTACCGCAAGCTCAAGCAGCTCGGCATCGATCTTTCCCGCGGCGCGTACCGCAAGGGCTGACTCCCCGCCTCGGGGAAAACCCTAGGCGAGTGACGCGTGACAATCCGGGCGGGCGGCTCCTAGCATGGCGATCCGCTGAAAATGCTCGCCCTCAGGAGACGAACGCCCATGTCCGATACCGCCGCCACCCCCGCCAGCCGCCGCCGCTTCATTGCCGGCGCCACCGCCGCCACCGCCGGCGCGGCTTCGCTGGGTTTCCCCATGATCGCCACGGCGCAGACCATCTCGCTGCGCTTCCAGAGCACCTGGCCGCAGAAGGACATCTTCTCGGAGTACGCCAACGACTTCGCCGCCCGGGTCAACGACATGGCCGGCGGCAAGGTCAAGATCGAGGTGCTGCCCGCAGGCGCGGTGGTCAAGGCCTTCGACCTGCTCGACGCGGTCAGCAAGGGCACGCTCGACGGCGGTCATGGCGTGCTCGCCTACTGGTACGGCAAGAACTCCGCCATGGCCCTGTGGGGCTCGGGCCCGGCCTTCGGCATGGACCCGAACATGGTGCTTGCCTGGCACCAGTTCGGTGGCGGCAAGCAGATGCTCGAGGAGATCTACAAGAGCCTGAACATGGACGTGCAGTCGTTCGTGTACGGCCCCATGCCCACCCAGCCGCTGGGCTGGTTCAAGAAGCCGATTGCCAAGCCCGAGGACATCAAGGGTCTGAAGTACCGCACGGTGGGCCTGTCGATCGACATCTTCACCAAGCTCGGCGCCGCCGTGAACGCGCTGCCCGGCGGCGAGATCGTGCCGGCGATGGACCGCGGCCTGCTCGACGCGGCCGAGTTCAACAACGCCACCTCCGACCGCATCCTCGGCTTCCCCGATGTGGCCAAGGTCTGCATGCTGCAGAGCTTCCACCAGTGCTCCGAGAACTTCGAGATCCTCTTCAACAAGAAGAAGTACGACGCGCTGCCCAAGGAAGTGAAGTCGATCATCGAGCACGCGGTCGAGGCCTCGTCGGCCGAGATGTCCTGGAAGGCGATCGATCGTTACTCCAAGGACTACTTCGAGATGCAGCAGAAGCAGGGCGTGAAGTTCTACAAGACCCCTGACTCCGTGCTGCGTGCGCAGCTCAAGGCCTGGGATGAGGTCACCGCCGCCAAGTCGGCCGAGAACCCGATGTTCAAGAAGGTGCTCGAGTCGCAGCGTTCGTTCGCCGCGCGCGCCGTGCGCTGGCAGAACGACACCAATGTCGACTACCGCATGGCCTACAACCACTTCTTCGCGGCCAAGAAGGCCTGATGTCCGCCGCGCGGCCTGGCGCCCGGCGGGCGTCGGGTGCGCGGCCGCGCGGCGCCCACGCGCGCCGCGGACCTCATCGCGCGCGGGTCCGTCTCCTTGACGGGCCCGCGCGTGCTTTCCGTTGACCTGGCCGGAGTCCGTCTTGGGTACCCAGGGTTTTCTGTTTCTCATCGACCGCTTCACCACGGCGATCGGCAAGCTGGCGGCGTGGCTGCTGATCGCGCTGATGCTGCTGGTCTGCGGCGATGTGTTCGCGCGCTATGTGCTGAATCGCCCCAGCCAGTGGGGCTTCGAGCTCAGCACCATGATGTACGGGGCGCTGTTCATGCTCTGCGGCGCCTACACCCTGGCCCAGAACGGCCATGTCCGCGGCGATTTTCTCTACGGCTCGATGAAGCCGCGCACCCAGGCGCTGCTCGACCTGATCCTATACCTGCTCTTCTTCCTGCCCGGCATCGGCGCGCTGGTGTTCGCGGGCATGGACTTCGCCTCCTACAGCTGGTCGATCAACGAGCGCTCCAGCATCACCGCCAACGGGCCGCCGCTGGCGCCCTTCAAGACCGTGATCCCGGTGGCCGGCGCACTGGTGCTGCTGCAGGGTCTGGCCGAGATCGTGCGCTGCGTGGTCTGCCTGCGCACCGGCGAGTGGCCGCAACGGCTCAATGATGTCGCCGAGATCGACATCGTCAAGACCCAGCTCGAGCAGTCGGCCTATGTGGACGAGGAGGCGCGCCGCGCCGCCATCGCCAATGTCGGTGACATCGACCAGGCGGCCCACCAGCGCGCAGGAGGCCTGAAATGACCAGCGGATACCTCGGCCTGCTGATGCTCGGCCTGATCGTGGCCGCGATCATGATGGGCTTTCCCACGGCCTTCACGCTGATGGGCCTGGGCATGGTGTTCGGCTTCATCGCCTATTTCGATGCCGACCAGGCCATGCTCGCCAACAAGGTGTTCGACCTGATGGTCCAGCGCACCTATGGCGGCATGACCAACGACACCCTGCTGTCGATCCCGCTGTTCGTGCTGATGGGCTATGTGATCGAGCGCGCGGCGCTGGTCGACCGCATGTTCCACGCGGTGCAGCTCTCGTTCCGGCGTCTGCCCGCCTCGCTGGCGGTGGCCACGCTGGTGGTGTGCACCTTCTGGGGCATTGCCAGCGGCATCGTCGGCGCGGTGGTGGTGCTCATGGGCGTGATTGCCATGCGCCCCATGCTCAAGGCCGGCTATGACGTGCGGCTGGCCTCGGGCGTGATCGCGGCCGGTGGCACCCTGGGCATCCTCATCCCGCCCTCGGTGATGATCATCGTGTACGCGGCCGTGGCCGGCCAATCGGTGGTCAAGCTCTATGCCGCGGCCATGGTGCCGGGCTTCTTCCTCGCCTTCCTGTACTTCGTCTACATCGTCGGCTGGGCGGTGATCGATCCCAAGGTCGCGCCAAGGCTGCCGGAGTCCGAGCTGCAGGTCGACGTGCCGCCCTGGCTGGCGCGACTCACCGCGCTGCACGGCGGCAATGCGCTGGTGGCGGTGTTGCGCGGCCTGGTCTCGCCCGGGCGCCTGCGTGCGGCCATGGGCGAAGACGCGCCGTCCACCCGGCGCCTGCTCGGCGCGCTCGCCGTGGGCCTGGGGCCGCTGCTGATGGTGGTGTCCACCTTCGCGCTGGCCTGGTGGTATGTGGTCATCCACAACGGCGTCTCGCCCAACCAGCCCGAGCCGGTGAGCGCCGTGTCGGCGGCCGGCGTGGCCGAACCGCGTGCGGCCGGCGTGGCCGAGCCGCCGTCGCCCACCGCCCCGGGTCTGGCCGAGCCGCCCGGGGCAGGCGCGGCGCCCGCCGCGCAGGTTGCGGCCGCGCCCGGGCTGGCCGAACCGCCGGGCGCTGCACCCGGTCTGGCCGAGCCGCCCGGGTCGGGTTCCGCACCGTCGGGCCTGTCGGAGCCGCCGGGCGCCGCTGCGCCGGGCCTGGCCGAACCGCCGGGCGCCGCGCCTGCGCCCTCGGGTCTGGCCGAGCCTCCTGGCAGCGCGCCTGACGCCTCGGCGCCGGCCAGCGGCCCCGCGCCCCTCACGCTGCCGCCCGCGGCAGACGCCGCGCCAGCCGGCTCGAATGTGCCCGAGTCCTTCGGTGCCTGGTTCTGGGGTCTGGCCGTCCTCTCGGCGGTGGGTCTGATCTGGTACTACCGCCAGTTCTCGGCGCAGCTGCTCGAGGTGCAGCGCCTGCTGTTCGAATCGGTGATGCCGCTGGCCCTGCTCACCGGGCTGGTGCTGGTGGTGATCCTGTTCGGCATCACCACCGCCACCGAGTCGGCGGCTGTGGGCGCGGCCGGCGCCTTCCTGCTTGCATGGCGCTCCGGGCAGCTCACCTTCGCCAAGACCCGCGAGGCGGTCTACCTCACCGCCAAGACCACCGCCATGGTGTGCTGGCTGTTCGTGGGCTCGGCGCTGTTCTCGGCGGTGTTCGCGCTGCACGGCGGGCAGGAGCTGATCGAGCGCTGGATCCTGGCCCTGGACCTGTCCCCGCTGCAGTTCCTGATGCTCTCGCAGGCGATCATCTTCCTGCTCGGCTGGCCGCTGGAGTGGACCGAGATCATCGTCATCTTCGTGCCGATCTTCCTGCCCATGCTCGCGCACTTCCAGATCGATCCGGTGCTGTTCGGCACGCTGGTGGCGGTGAACCTGCAGGCGGCCTTCCTGTCGCCGCCGGTGGCGATGTCGGCCTTCTACCTGAAGGGCGTGGCCCCGCCCCATGTCACGCTCAACCAGATCTTCGCGGGCATGATGCCGTACATGTTCATCGTCATCGTGTGCATGGCGCTGATGTACGCCTTCCCGGGCATGACCCTCTGGCTGCCCAACTTCCTGTACGGGAGCGGCGGCTGATCGGTCCCCGGCGGTGATCCAGTTCACGCCACGGGGGCCGTTCGTCGGCTACTCTTGGCGTCTGGTACCCCGCCGGGCTTGACGCCATGTCCGAACCGTCCTCCACCGAAGCCTCCGTCGATCTGCTGCTGCGCCGCTTCGGCGCCCGCGCGTCCTTCGTGCCGGTGCGCGAGGATGACGTGTTCGTGCGCACCTCGCGCGGTCGGCTCGAGCTGATCGATCGCTGCTCGCCGCTGCCGCGCCGCCTGCGCATGCTGCTCACCCTGATCGATGGCCGGGTCTCGGTGGCCGAGCTGCGCCGCGGCGTGTCCCGCTACCGCAGCCTGTCCGATGCGCTCGACATGCTGCGACGCATGCAGCTCATCGAACCACGCGCCCGCCGGCTGCACGACTGATCGCCGGCGTCGGCACGCTCGTCGACGGCATGACCGCGTTCCCGTCCGGCCGAGCGCTGCTCGGTCCCCTGCCGCCTGCGGGGGCCGCGCCCACCGCCGTGCTGCTGCTGGCCGGTGTCGGCGAGCGGCCCGATCAGGCCCTGGCCCGCTGGTGCCATGAGCGTCCCGCCGACGAGCGCTGGGCGGTCGTGCTCGATGACGCCCGCATCCCTCGCCCGGCCTTGCCCGAGAACACCGCGCTGCGGGTGGCCGGCTTCGCCGGGGGCTGCGCCTGCTGCGTGGCGGCTGCGCCCTTCTCGCTGCTGCTCGCGCGGCTGCTGCGGCAGGGCCCCTGGCACCGGCTGCTGATCCGGCTTGCCGACACGGCCGATCCCGCCGCGGTGATCGACGCCCTGCGCGCCGGGCCGCTGTCGGCGGTGCTCGGCCCGATCGCGGTGGTGGCCTGGCCCGCATCCGGTCTGGCCGCGCCGCGCGCCACCGATCTGCTGCTGGGCGACGCTGCGGACTCGATCGACACCGCCCTGCCCGACTGGACCCGGCTGGTCGAGGCCCTGGCCTGCGCCCGCGATGCGCACCGATGGCGCTGGTTCACCGCGCCAAGCCCGCGTCTGGGCTGGGTGTGGCCGGCCACGGAGGTCTTCGAGCGTCGCGCCATCGAGCAGGCCCTGCGAGCGGTGGCCGGGCTGCCCGGGGTGGCTGGCCTGCGGGCCGAGTTGCGCACCGCACGCGAGTGGTACGGGTTCGATGCCGCTGCCGATCCCGACTGGTTGCCGGCCGATGGCCGGGCAGCCTCGCGGGTGGAGTGCCGGCTCGCGCCGGGCGCCCTGCTGGACGAGCCCGCCTTGCGCGCCCGCTGGCAGGCCTGCCTGCCGGCCGACGCCCCTCAGCCCTTGCGCCTGGGCTGAGGCTCGGGTTCGTTGCGGCCTCAGGGCCGCACCGGCTCGATCCGTGTCACCACCAGTCCGCCCTCGCGGCGCTCCACCCGCACCCGTACCGCCATGCCCGGGCTCAGGCCCTCGAGCATCGCCGGGTCGGCCACGGCGAAGACCATGGTCATCGGGGGCATGTCGAGATGCCGCATGTCCTCGTGGCGCAGGGTGATACGGGCGTTGGCCCGGTCGACCCGCCGGACTTCCGCCGCAGTCAGCGGGACCTGCGCGTCGGTGGATGCCGCGCCTGGGGTGCCGGTGGCCGCCCCGGCCGTCAGGGGCGCGAGGCTCGCGAGCGCGGTGACGAGGGCGACGCGAGACGCGACGAGTCTGCGGGAAACGCTCATGGCAATGCTCCGGTTCAGTGGGTGTGACCGCCCGAGGGTTTGCGGACACGGGCGGTGCCCGGGGTGGCCTGCCCCGCCGGGGCCCGGGTCGGTTCGCCCGGCGAGGACGCGGCGGGCGCGTTGCCGCCGGCATCGCCGGACCACTCCCGGGCCACGCTGCCGGGCGGGTGGCGATACCAGCCCGGGTCGCGGTAATCGCCGGGCGGCTGGTCGGCGCGCACCTTGATCACCGAGAACATGCCGCCCATGGCGATCGCGCCGAAGGGGCCCTGTCCGGCCATCATCGGCGCGGTGTTCTCCGGCAGGGGCATGGTCATCTCGCCCATGTCGGCCATGCCCCGCTCGCCCATCACCATGTAGTCGGGCACCAGCGCGCGGATGCGGGCGGCCAGCCCGGTGTGGTCCACGCCGATCAGCGTGGGCACCGAGTGGCCCATCGCATTCATGGTGTGATGGCTCTTGTGGCAGTGGAAGGCCCAGTCGCCCTCCTCGTCGGCGATGAACTCGATCTGCCGCATCTGCCCCACCGCCACATCGGTGGTCACCTCGGGCCAGCGCGCTGTCAGCGGCACCGGGCCGCCGTCGGTGCCGGTCACCTCGAACTCGTGGCCGTGCAGGTGGATGGGGTGGTTGGTCATGGTGAGATTGCCCACCCGGATGCGCACCCGGTCGCCCTTGCGCACCACCAGCGGATCGATGCCCGGGTAGATGCGGCTGTTCCAGGTCCAGAGGTTGAACTCGCTCATGGTCATGACCCGCGGCGTGCGGCTGCCCGGCTCGATGTCATACGCCGCCAGCAGGAAGCAGAAGTCGCGGTCCACCGGCGCGATCAGCGGATGGCGGCCGCGCGGATGCGTCACCCAGAAGCCCATCATGCCCATGGCCATCTGCACCATCTCGTCGGCATGCGGGTGGTACATGAAGGTGCCGGGTCGCCGCGCCGTGAACTCGTAGACCATGGTGCGACCCGGCTCGATCGCCGGCTGCGTGAGGCCCGACACGCCATCCATGCCGTTGGGCAGCCGCTGGCCGTGCCAGTGGATGCTGGTGTGCTCGGGCAGGCGGTTGGTCACGAAGATGCGCACCCGGTCACCCTCCACCACCTCGATGGTCGGTCCGGGCGACTGGCCGTTGTAGCCCCAGAGGTGCGTGCTGAAGCCGGGTGCCATCTCGCGCACCACCGGCTCGGCCACCAGGTGGAACTCCTTCACGCCGGCGTTCATCCGCCAGGGCAGGGTCCAGCCGTTGAGCGTGACCACCGGGGTGTAGCCCAGGCCGGCCGCCGGGGTGGCCGGCGGCGCGGTCTCGGGCCCGCTGCGGCTCACCGCCTCGGGCAGGCGGGCCAGGGCCGAGCGCGGCACGGTGGCGGCGCCCACGGTGGCGCCCACCGCGGCACCGAGCGCGGCGGCGCCACGAAAGAACTGTCGACGCGGATTCATCATGGATTCCCCTTGCCGGCCGGCCCGAGCAGGGCCATGTCGAGATCGGACTGGGCGAGCCAGAAGTCGCGATTGGCCTCGATCGCCTCCATCACCGAGGCCACCTGCGCGCGCGCATCGGCCAGCAGTTCGAACACGCCGATGAACATGCCGTTGTAGCGCAGCAGGTTCTCGTCGGCGATGCGCCGGCTGATCGGCAGCAGCTCGTCGCGGTGGTGGCGGGCGATGTCCCAGCGGGTGCGCAGCGCGTCGTAGGCCTCGCGTACCTGCGAGCGGGCCTCGATCGCCGCCTGCGCGGCGCGCTCGAGCGCCTGCTGGTGGATGGCCTGCGCCCGCGCCAGCCGCGCGCCGCCCTGGTCGAACAGCGGCAGCTCGAAGGAGACCTCCACGCCACGCTTGTAGCCGGCGTTGCGCTCGCCCTCCAGCACGCGGGCCGGGCCGAGCTCGAGCACATTGATGAAGCGCGAGCTGCGGGTCAGGCCGAGCTGCCGGGCCTGCGCCTCGATCTCCAGTCGCGCCATCATCAGGTCGATGCGCCGGCCCATCGCGAGCTGTTCGAGCTCGGGCCGGTCGGCCGGCTCGGCCGGCAGCGCGGGCAGGCGCTGCGGCAGCGCGAAGCCGATGTCGTCGCCCCACAGGCCGAGCAGGCGGATCAGCCGCTCTCGGGCCTGGCGTCGCTCGAGCTGCGCCCTGGCTTCGCCCAGCGCAGCCTCGGCCGAGAAGCGGTGCTCGCGGGCCTGGTCGAGCGCGCTCCAGTTGCCGGCGCGGGCCATGCGCGCGGCCAGCTCGGCGCCCACGGCGGCGGCCTCGCTCACCTGCTTGCGGTAGCCCAGGATCTCCTCGGCGGCCACCGCCTGATACCAGGCCTTGCGGGTATCGGCGGCCAGTTGCAGCACGGTCAGGATGGCGGCCTGCCGGGCCTGTGCGAGCCGCCGCTCCTCGATCGCCACGGCCTGCGGCAGCGTGAAGGCCGACACCAGATTCACCAGAAAGGCCTGCTCGATCTTGAATTCGCGCACGCCGTCGTGCAGGCGGCTGGCGTTGAGCAGCGAAACATGCGGGTTGGCCGGCCGGCTGGCCCGCAGCAGTTCGGCATGCGCGATGCCGAGCTCCTGGAAGGCGGCCTGCAGACCGCGGTTGTTGAGCAGCGCCACCTGCACCGCATCGTCCACCGACAGGGGGCGCGACAGCAGTGCGCTCACCTGCGCGCGCAGCGCGGCGCGCCCGGCCGCATCCTGGGTCCAGGCGAGTTCGCGTCCGAGGTGGGCGCGGGCGGCGGCCTGCACCTCCCCGAAGCCGGGGTCGGGGCTCACGCTGGCGCAGCCGGCGAGCAGCAGGGGCAGGGCGAGTGCGATGAGACCAGAACGCCGGCGGGTCATGGCCGCACCCCTGCGCCGCTGGCGCCTGGTGACGCGGCGGGCGCCAGCGGCGGGCTTGCGCCGGGCGCAGCGTGGCTGTGCCCTGCCCCGGCACCGCCCGGCGCGGGGCGGCCCTCGCGGGCATAGGCGCGCCAGCCGCCGGCGCGGGCGACCGCCTCGTTGGCATCTTTCCAGGAGCCGACGGCCGTCTCGGGCAGCGGGCGATAGCCGGCAAACGGTGACTGATGGCGCAGCGGCGGCACCCTGGCGCCGGGGTCGAGGGGATCGGTCGCACCTGCGGCGCCGGCCGCGTGGGCGGGCAGGGCGCTCGCCGCGGCGAGTGCGGTCAATGCCGTCAAGGCGGACAGGGCCGTCGTCGCGATCCGCGTGCGGCGCGGGCGATCAGGCAGGCAGGGCATGGTCGTACCTCGGATGGCCCGCGGCCGGCGGTGTGCAGGCGGTGCCGGTCGCAGGGGGTGGGTAACGGCCCACCGAGGCGCGGACGGGCGCCCGGTGGCGTTCGGGTTGCGCGGCGTGCGCGTCTTGCGGCCGCGGTTGCGCGCGCGGCGACGCGCTCGCGGTGCCGAGGCGGCTCAGCGCGCCAGCGGCGCGCGTCGGGGTGGGCGCTCGGGCCCGTCGGCGAGGAAGCTCAGCGCGGGCACCGCGCTGGCCGGCGTGGCGTTCAGCGACGCGGACGGCGCCTGCGGCATGGCCACGCGCACCGGCAGGGCGCTGCCGAGCAGACAGGCTGCGCAGGCGCTGCAGGTTTGGGACACGGGCGTGTCGGTGCTGTCGATGCTGTCGCTGGCCGCGGCCTCATGGCAGGGCGGCATCGACAAGGACGCGACCGGCTCATGCTGCGGCCCGCAGGCCATGGCCGCAGCCGCCGACACCGCCTGCATCAGCAGGCAGCAGGCCAGCAGCAGAGACCACCCCGGGCGTCGGAAGGCGCGCATCCGGAAATCATACCCCCGCCCGGAAGCGCGCCGACGCATCGGGTAGGCTCGCCGGGCACCGTGGCGCGAGCAGGGTCATCCAGGACCGCCCGCCGCCCTCACTCCCATCCCCCATTCCCATTGCCCGGAGGCTGCCGTGTTGAAGACCCGATTCACCGAGATGTTCGGCATTGAACACCCCATCGTTCAGGGCGGCATGCAGTGGGTGGGCCGCGCGGAGCTGGTGGCTGCGGTGGCCAACGCCGGCGCGCTGGGCTTCATCACCGCGCTCACGCAGCCCACGCCCGAGGACCTGCGGCGCGAGATCGCCCGCTGCCGCGAGATGACCGACAAGCCCTTCGGCGTGAACCTCACCATCCTGCCCGCGCTCAAGCCGCCGCCCTATGCCGAGTACCGGCAGGCGATCGTCGAGTCGGGCGTGCGTATCGTCGAGACCGCCGGCAACAACCCGCAGGAGCACATCACCGAGCTCAAGAAGTACGGTGTGAAGGTGATCCACAAGTGCACCGCCGTGCGGCACGCCCTCAAGGCCGAGCGCATCGGCGCCGATGCCATCTCGATCGATGGCTTCGAGTGCGCGGGCCACCCCGGCGAGGACGACACCCCGGGCCTGATCCTCATTCCCGCAGCTGCCGATCAGGTGAAGATCCCGATGATCGCCTCGGGCGGCTTCGGCGACGCGCGCGGCCTGGTGGCGGCGCTGGCGCTGGGCGCCGAGGGCATCAACATGGGCACGCGCTTCATGTGCACCGTGGAGAGCCCCATCCACCAGCGCATCAAGGAACAGATCGTGGCCAACGACGAGCGCGCCACCGAGCTGATCTTCCGCACCCTGCGCAACACCTCGCGGGTGGCCAGCAATGCGGTGAGCCGCGAGGTGGTCTCCATCGAGCGCAAGGGCGGCGCCACCATCGATGACCTCAAGCACCTCGTGGCCGGCCAGCGCGGCCGGGTCGTCTACGAGACCGGCGACCCCGAGTACGGCATCTGGTCGGCCGGCATGGTGCAGGGCCTGATCCATGACATCCCCACCTGCGCCGAGCTGGTGTCGCGCATCGTGCGCGAGGCCGAGGCGATCATCGCTCAGCGCCTGTCTCGCATGTCGGCACTCACCGCCTGATCGGTCATGGCGCTCATCCGGCTCTCGACGGTCTCGCTCGAATACTTCGAGCAGGGCAGCGGTCCGCAGACCGTGGTGCTGGTGCATGGCTACCAGTCGTCGGGGCGCATCTGGCACGCCACCCAGCAGGCGCTGCCGGCCGGGCGCTACCGCAGCATCGCGATCAACAACCGCGGTGCCGGCCGCTCCGACGCCCCGCCGAACGAAGACGATTTCACCGTGCAGCGTTTCGCGGCCGATGTGCACGAGCTGGTCGACCGCCTGGGCATCGAGCGCTTCACGCTGGTGGGCCACTCGATGGGCGGCGCCACGGTGGCACAGTACGCGGTCGAGCATCCTGAACGCCTGGAGGCGCTGGTGCTGCTCGACCCCGCCAGCCCCAATGGCGCACCGCTCGCCGGCCCGGCGCTCGAGGCCTTCCTCGATGCCCGAGCCGCGGCGCGTCAGGCGCAGCTCGCGCGCGGCCGCGAAGACGAGGTGCTCGACGGCCTCATCGAGGGCCATGACCCTGAACAGATCCGCCAGCTGCTGGCCGACATCCGCCATGCCCCGGAACGGCGCCTGCGCGGCTCCATGCGCTCGATGCTGCAGCTGCGGCTGGGCGAGCGGGTGCGCACGCTGCCCATGCCGGTGCTGCTGGTGGCCGGCGACCGCGATGCGGTGATCCCGCTGCCCGACATGCTCGCCAGCTGGGCAATGTACCCGCCGGGCACCGGCCTGCATGTCTGGCACGGCGTGGGGCACTCGCCCAACCTCGACTGCCCGCGCGAGCTGGCCGCGCTGCTCGACCGCTTCATCGCGTCGTCCACCGCCGGGAGCGAGCGATGAGCGCGCCACGCCGGGTCGACGAGACCGCCGCGCGCGAGGCCTTCGAGCGCGCGCTGCAGGACCACACCCAGGAGTTCGGCCGCTTCTTCCTGGCCCGGCTCTTCGGCATGGACATCCAGTTTCCGCAGGGCTGCTGCCGGGTCAGCCTCACCCCGCGCGACTTCATGTTCAACCCGCAGGGCTCGCTGCACGGCGGGGTGGTGGCCACCATCATGGACATCTCCATGGGCCACCTGCTCAATCATGTCAGCGGGCCGGGCACCACGCTCGAGATGAAGACCCAGTACGTGAAGGCGGTGCGCATCGAGCCGCTGGTGTGCACCGGCCGCTTCCTGCGCCAGGGCCGCAGCATCTCGTACCTGTGCTCCGAACTGGTCGACGCGCAGGGCGAGCTGGTGGCCTATGCCACCTCCACCTGGAAGTCGCTCAAGCCGGCCGGCTAGAGCTGCTCCCAGGGC
This sequence comes from Quisquiliibacterium sp., assembly GCF_982640115.1. Classification (NCBI taxonomy): domain Bacteria; kingdom Pseudomonadati; phylum Pseudomonadota; class Betaproteobacteria; order Burkholderiales; family Burkholderiaceae; genus Quisquiliibacterium; species Quisquiliibacterium sp. The sequence goes on from NZ_CEXFHW010000018.1 coordinate 30,937, forward strand.
AGACCGTCGAAGCGCCACCCGTTGAGCTCGCCGCGGTGATGGCGCTCGTTGATCGAGCCCTCGAAGCCGTGCAGCACATTGATCACCCGGGTGAAGCCGGCCGCCTCCAGGGCCTGACCGGCATGCACCGAGCGGTTGCCGCTGCGGCAGATGATCACCACCGGCCGGTCGATGGAGTGACTGACCAGCTTGCGCACCTCGCTCACGAAATGGGGATTGATATCCCAGTCGGGGGCTTCGGCCCAGGGCACATGCACTGCGCCGGCCGGGTGGCCCACGAAGAGATACTCGGCCTCGCTGCGGCAGTCGATGAAGACCGCGTCAGGCTGCTGGCCGAGCAGCTCGTGGGCCTGGCGGGGGGTGAGATCGAGCATCGGGGGCTTCCGGGATCAGCGCGGGGCGATGGGCAGCGTGGGTGGGAGCGGAGCGCGGGTCGGCCTCAGGCGGCCGGCGTGCCGTTCAGGAAGGGCACCACTGCGTCGAGCCAGCGGCGCGGGCGCTCGGAGTGGCCGAAGTGCGCGGTGGGCAGTTCGAGATGGCCTGCCCCAGGGATGGCCGCGGCAATCTCGCGCCCGCGCTCGGCCGGGGTCGAGGGATCGAAGCGGCCGGAGATCACCAGGGTGGGCGTCTTGATGCGGCGCAGGCCGCTGGCGATGTCCATGTCGCGGATGGCCGCGCAGCAGCCGGCATAGCCGCGCGGGTCGATGGCCAGCAGGGTGCTGCGCACCGTGCTGTGGTGGATCGTGCGGCGTGCGGCGTAGGCCGGGGTGAAGAAGCGCCCGAGCACGCCCTCGGCCACCGCGCCCATGCCCTTGTCGAGCACCAGGCGGATGCGTTCGTCGAAGGTGCCGGGGACGATTCGCGCGGCGGTGTTCGAGAGCACCAGCCGCTCCAGGCGCCTGGGCGCGTTCTGGGCCAGCCACATGCCGATCATGCCGCCGATCGACAGGCCGGCGTAGTGGAAGCGCTTCCAGCCCGCGGCGTCGGCGCAGGCCAGCACGTCGCGGCCGAGCTGGGCGAGGCTGTACTCGCCATCGGGCACATCGGAGGCGCCATGACCGCGCTTGTCGAGGCGCAGCACATGGAATTCACGCTCGAGCCCTGCGAGCACCGGGTTCCACATGCCATGGTCCGATCCCAGCGAACTGACCATGACCAGCGGCGGTCGGTCGGGGCGGCCATCGAGCCGCCAGTAGATGCGGACGCCATCGGACTGGGCGAAGGGCATGGGCGAGTCTCCGAAGTGCGATCGGGCAATCCGCCATCTTAGGCCCAAGCCGGCTAGCCGGGCGAGATCGCCTCCGAGCCCAGGGGGGCGGTGCGCCGGCGGGCGTGCCGGAAGGTGTTGCGGCCATCCGACTTGGCCAGGTACATCGCAGCATGGGCCTGTCGCAGCAAGGCGGCGCTGTCCTCGCCATCGGCGGGGAAGCTGGCGATGCCGATCGAGGGGGTGGCCAGCAGATCGAAGTGACCCACTCGCAGCGTGGGCTGCATCGCGGCCAGCACCCTGCGCGCCACCGCCGACGCCTCGGCGGGATCCTTCATCCCGGGCAGCACCACCACGAATTCATCGCCGCCGATGCGCGCCGGTTCCTCGCCGGCCCGGCAGGCCGACACCAGCCGGCGCGAGGCCTCCAGCAGCACCTGATCGCCGATGTCGTGGCCGAGGTTGTCGTTGATCGCCTTGAACCGGTCGAGATCCAGGAACAGCACGGCCACGCTGAGGCCGTCGCGGGCGGCCTCGCGCAAGGCCAGGTCGAGTCGGCGTTCCAGCGCCGCGCGGTCGGGCAGGCCGGTAAGCGGGTCGCGCCGGGTGGCCCGCCGCCACAGCGCGGCGGCGTCGGCCGAACTCGTGGCGTCGCGCAGGATGGCCAGCGCGCGGTGGCCGTCGGCCAGCCGCACCAGGCGCAGCTCGGCCAGCAGCCCGTCGGCATGCCGGGTGCGCAGCCGCACGGCGCGCGGGCGCTCACTCAGGGTGCCGGCGAGCGCGGCCTGCGCGGCGTCGGGCGTGCCTTCGGCAGGCATGACCGAGTCATTGGCTGCCGGGGCCTCCCAGGTCTCGTCGCCGGCTGCCATCGGCCGGGCGAGTGCGGCGGGGGAGGGCGGTTCGGCCGGCGCGATGTCATCGGCATGCTCGTCGCTGAGCAGCCAGCCGCCCAGGGGCGTGCCCAGCGCCTGGGCGGGCGAGCTCAGTTCCAGGAGCCGGGCGGCTGCCGGGTTCAGGTCGATGATGCGCCCGTCGCGCAGCAGCAGCACCGCGTCGGGAAAGTGGCTGTAGAGCTCGGCGCCGATCCGCTCGGCGACGGGCGTGGGCTGCACCGGGGAGGGTGTGCCGGCCAGGCGGCCGAGCAGGGCGCGCAGACGCGCGGCTAGCGCGCCACGCAGGCGTGGCACCGTGCCTGCGGCACGTGACGGGTCGGGTTGAAGCGGGCCGGCCATGGCGGACGAACTCCTGCAACGGGGGTTCGTCGGGTTTCGGCCGCCACGGCACCCGCTGCAGGCCGACCGAACCGGCCGGCGCCCGCAGCCCGCTGGACGGCGGATCAGCCGCCGCGGACGCAGCGAAAGCCGATGTAGACCACGGTGGTGCCGGCCGGCTTGCCCTGAATGTGCTCGGCGCGCATCGGCGCGGCGCCGTACCACCAGGAGCCGCCGCGGGTGCGCCGCTCGGCATCGCCCTGGGCGTCGATCGGTTCATCCACCCACTCCCAGGCGTTGGCGCCCATGTCGTGCAGACCGTTCACGCCCGCGGCCGTGGCACCAGCCCGGGCGTGGCCATGGCCGCGCAGCAGCGCGGCGCCATGGCGTACCGCCCGTGCCTGCGCCCCGGGGCAATCACCCAGGCACTGCGCGGCGGCCGGTGACTCGCCGGTGGGGAAGGGATAGCTGCGGCCGCGTTCGAACGGCGGCGGCGGCGCAGCCCGGGTTTCGGTGTAGGCGGCACGCACCCATTCCCGGTCGGTGGGCAGGCGCCCCCCCGCCCAGCGGCAGAAGGCCTGCGCCTCGTGGAAGTCGACATGCACCGCCGGCTCGTCGTCGGCGGCCGGGCTGCCCAAGGGCGCGGCCCAGTGCCAGCCGGTCTTGCGCGTCCAGCCGGCCTCGAAGACCTCGCCGCCGCCGGCGCGCTCGGCGCGGGTGAGCAGGCTGGTGGCCCGGACGAAACGGCGGAACTGGCCGATGGTGGTCTCGGTGCGGGCGATCTGCCAGCCGTCGATGGCCACCCAGTCGATGCCGGCAGGGTTGGCGGTGGTGACGGCGGTGCTGGCGGTGGTCGGGTTGCCGCCCGCGGCCGGGCCGGTGGCGCGTGCCGGCGCCGCGGCCGACGTGGCGGCAACCAGCAGGGCCGCGAGCAGCAGGGCCTTGCGGCGCGTGGCCGCGGCGAGCTTTGCTATCGTTGCAGGCATGAACATCGTGATCATTGGCGGCGGCATTGGCGGGCTGGCGCTCGCGCTGATGCTACAGGCGCGCGGCATCGTCGCGCGGGTTTACGAATCGGCCAGCGAGGTCAAGCCGCTGGGCGTGGGCATCAATGTGCAGCCCAGCGCGGTGGTGGAGCTGGCCGCGCTCGGGCTGCTGCCCAGGCTGGATGCCACCGGCATCCGCACCCGCGAGGTCTGCTACTTCAACCGGCACGGCCAGAAGGTATGGTCCGAGCCGCGCGGCATGGCCGCCGGCTACCGGGTGCCGCAGTTCTCCATCCACCGCGGCGAGCTGCAGATGCTGCTGCTGCAGGCCACCGTCGAGCGCCTGGGCGCGCAGGCGGTGCGCGCCGGCTGCGAAGCGGTGTCGGTCGACCCCTCGGCGGGCACCGTGCGGCTGCGCGAGCGCGCCACCGGCCGCGAGTTCACCGAGCAGGCCGACGCCATCATCTCGGCCGACGGCATCCACTCGGTGGTGCGCCGCCAGTTCTACCCGCACGAGGGCCCGCCGCAGTTCTCGGGCTGCGTGCTGTGGCGCGCCACCACGGTGGGCCAGCCCTTCCTCACCGGCGCCAGCATGGTGATGGCCGGCCACCGCGACCAGAAGCTGGTCACCTACCCGATCTCGCGCCGCCACGCCGACCGCGGCGAGTCGCTCATCAACTGGATCGCCGAGCTGCGCGTGCCCGGCGACCAGGCCCCGCCCAAGCAGGACTGGAACCGCGAGGTGGCGCTCGAGGTCTTCGCCTCGCAGTTCGAGCGCTGGGTCTGGGACTGGCTCGATGTGCCGGCGCTGTTTCGCGGCGCGCAGGTGATCTTCGAGTTCCCGATGGTCGATCGCGACCCGCTGCCGCGCTGGACGCACGACCGCGTCACGCTGCTGGGCGATGCCGCGCACCCGATGTACCCCATCGGCTCGAACGGCGCCACGCAGTCCATCCTGGACGCGCGCGTGCTGAGCGAGCAGATCGCCGGCACCGACGTGGCCGGGCTGCCCGCGGCGCTGCAGCGCTACGAGGCCGAGCGCCTGCCCAAGACCGCGCGCATCGTGATGGCCAACCGCGCGCAGGGCCCCGACTATGTGATGGATGTCTTCGAGCAGCGCGCCCCCGATGGCTTCGCGCGGGTGGAGGATGTGGCCACGCACGAGGAGCTGGTCGAGATCGCCGCTGGCTACAAGAAGATCGTCGGCCTCGACATGGAGACGGTCAACGCGCGCGCCCGGGTCGTGCTGCCGCAGGGCGCGTGAGCGAGGCCGAGGTCCTGCGGCTGCTGGCCACCTTCTTCCTGGGTGGCTTCTTCAGCATGATCACCATCATCAACCCGCCTTCGGCGCTGCCGGTGTTCACGGCGCTGTCGGCGGGCATGAGCCCGCAGGCGCAGCGCCGCCTCGCGGCGCGCACCAGCGGCTACGCGCTGGCCATCCTGGTGGGCAGCCTGTTCGCAGGCGGGGTGGTGCTCAACCTGTTCGGCGTGTCGCTGCCGGCGCTGCGGGTGGCCGGCGGCATCTGCGTGGTGCTGCTGGGCCACGGCATGCTCTTCGGCCACGGGCCGGGCGCGGCCGGCGCGGGCGCCGCGCATGCCAACCCCGCGTTCTTTCCGCTGGCGCTGCCCACCATCACCGGCCCGGGCACGATCGCGGTGGTGATCGGCATCTCCACCGAGATCCGCGAGCAGAAGACGGCGCTCGCCGAGGCGATGGCCTACGGCGCCACGCTGGGCGCGATGCTGGCCACCGCGCTGATCATCTGGCTGGTGCTGCGCAGCGCCCAGGTGGTGTCGGCCCGCCTGGGGCCGGCCGGCATCGAGGTGCTCACCCGGCTGATGGGTTTCCTGCTGCTGTGCGTGGGCGTGCAGTTCATCGCCTCGGGGGTGCGCAGTTTTCTGGCGGGGGGGTGAGAGCTCGGCCGCCCAGCCGGTGATGTTTCCATCAACGGAGAGTCCATGGATCAGCTTGTCGACCTGGTGTACAGCGGCCGTTCGGGATGGCAGGAGGCCGCTGTGCGCAGGGCATTCAGCGATGCGTTTCGGGAGCGCTATGTCAAGGTCCCCGATATCGAGTCCAGGAGCAACGGGGAGCGCCGCTTTCAACTACGAGTAAACAGCCACATCGAGGCTGGCGCGACGCCATTTGCGGCGCTGGTGGCGCCCGACCAGCCGCCAAGTGGACCCTACGGTGGCATGAGTCTGGTCTTCTTTCCCCCCGATCAGGCCGATGACGGATCAGAGCCGACCCCTTGCCTTGTCGGTATGGTGGTCGGAACCCATGGAATGGCCCCGGATGACCTGATCCTTGGAAAGCCTGGCCATGCACGCAAATGCGCGGCTATTGCCCAGTGGCAGCGTGCGACAGGAGTCTTTCGGACCGCCTGGGCCAAACAGGATCCGACCCGCACCGACCTGAGGCTGCCGGATGTGATTCGCAAGGGCCTGAGCGCCTGGCAAGGGGCCCTAGATGAGTACGGCCAACTCCTCTACCTCATTCTGGAGCCGCCCCGATCGGAGGAGCGCGCAGACAGTCGCGCTGCTCTTCGCGACTGCCTTGCATCGCTTTGCGACCTGTTCTTCGACGAGCGAGGCATCGAAACTAAGGCTGCTCACGCGCGGGATGCCCATCGCCTGCGCGACCAGTGGCTCGATCACCTCCTTCCCGGCGTGGATGAGACACGCATCGCCAATCTGCTTCGATACCGGCGTTTTGTCGTTGTTGAAGGACCGCCTGGCACCGGGAAAACACGGCTGGCGTACGAGGTCCTGCGGACTCGCTATGACGGCTGCGGCCGGGTGATTCAGTTTCACCCCGGCACCACCTACGAGTCCTTC
>NZ_CEXFHW010000019.1:0-35776 GCF_982640115.1 Quisquiliibacterium sp.
CGCGCGCGGCGCCGCGCGCGGCCGTGAAGCGATCCGGCTCGACGTCGCGTGCCCGCATGCTCAGCGACACATCGAGCGCCAGCATCACGGTCTGCTGCTGCGAGGGCAGCACGATCGGCGCCTGGGGCCGCGACAGCGCGAAAAGCCCGCAGCCGAGCGCGGCCAGCAGCAGCAGGGCGGGCAGGTGGGTGTTCAGCGCACCAAGCGGCCCCGCGGCGGGCTGCGCCGACCCGATCAGGCCGGGCCAGGTCCGGGCGAGGGTCTGCTGGCGCCGCAGCAGCCAGACATGGCCGAGCACGCACAGCGGCAGCAGGGCGAGCAGCCAGAGCAGTCTGGGCCATTCGAAGCTCACGGGTCGGGCCTCCGCGATCGGACACGATGCCCGTGCACTCTAGCATCGGGCCGTGCCTGCCGGCTGCCGCTTCGGAACGGCGCGGCCTCATGGCGATGGACAGGCTCGTCCCGGACACTACACTGCCGGCGGGAGGGTGCCATGACCAATGCCGACATCGACTGGGAAATCTACGCCGTGCGCTACGCCAGCCACGAGCGCAATCGCAGCGCCAACTTCATCGTGCGCGATGAGCACGACGGGCCCATGCCCATGGACTTCTATGTCTGGCTGCTGCGTGCGCCGGGCCGCGTCATTCTGGTGGACACCGGGTTCGGTGCCGAGGCCGCGCAGCGACGCGAGCGCCGCCTGCGCCGCTGTCCGATCGCCGCGCTGGCGGCGCTCGGGGTTTCGCCCGAGGCGGTCACCGATGTGATCATCACCCACCTGCACTACGACCATGCCGGCAATATCGGCAAGCTGCCCCATGCCCGCTTCCATGTGCAGGACGCCGAGGTGTCCTTCGCCACCGGGCGCTGCATGTGCCACGGCCCGCTGCGCCATGCCTACGATGTCCAGGATGTCACCGACCTGATCCGCCATGTCTATGCTGACCGGGTCCAGTTCCATGACGGCGATGCCGACATCGCGCCCGGGGTCTCGGTCATGCTGATCGGCGGTCACACGCAGGGGCTGCAGTCGGTGCGGGTGCGCACCGCCCGCGGCACGGTGGTGCTCGCTTCCGACGCCAGCCACTACTACGAGAACATGGAGGCGGCGCGCCCCTTCCCGATCGTCTACAACGTGGCCGACATGCTCGACGGCCATCGGCGGCTGCGCCGCGAGGCCGACTCCGCCGAGCATGTCATCCCCGGTCATGATCCGCTGGTGCTGCAACGCTATCCGCAGGTGCCCGGCGACGAGCACGGCATCGCCTGCCTGCACCTGCCGCCGCTGGCCGGGGTGCGATCATGAAGGCCGTGGTGGTGGGGCCCGGCGGCCCGGCGCTGGCCGAGGATGTGCCGGTGCCGGTGCCCGGCGAGCACGAGGTGCTGGTGCGGGTGCGGGCCTGCGGCCTGAATCGCGCCGACCTCGGCATGGCGGCCGGCCTGCGTCATGGCGCGGCCGGCGGCGCGGGCGCGGTGCTCGGCCTGGAGTGGGCCGGCGAGGTGGTGCGCACCGGCGCGGCGGTGCGAGGCCTGCGCGAGGGTGACCGGGTGATGGGTTCGGGCGGGGGCGCCTTCGCCGAGTACGCGGTGAGCGATCACGGCCGGGTCATGCCCATTCCGGCGGCCGGCATGGGCTTCGAGCAGGCCGCCGGGCTGCCGGTGGCCCTGCAGACCATGCATGACGCGGTGATCACCCATGGCGAACTCGCGCCCGGCGGCACGGTGCTGGTCCAGGGCGCGAGCTCGGGCGTGGGCCTGATGGCCATGCAGATCGCCCGCTGGCGCGGAGCGGCGCTGGTGGCCGGCACCTCCACCGACCCCGGCCGGCGGGCCCGGCTTGCGGCCTTCGGCGCGCAGCTCGCGCTCGATGCCACCGATCCGGGCTGGGTGGCGCAGCTGCTCGAGGCCACCGGCGGACGCGGCGTCGATCTGGTCGTCGATCAGGTTTCCGGTGCGCAGGCCACGCCCAACCTGCACGCGACCCGCATCCTGGGGCGCATCGTGAATGTGGGCCGGCTCGGTGGCATGCGTGCCGAGTTCGACTTCGACCTCCACGCCCTGCGCCGCATCACCTATGTGGGCGTCACCTTCCGCACCCGCTCGGTGGCCGAGGTTCGCGAGATCAACCGGCGCATGATCGCCGACCTTGCCGAGCCGCTGGCCAGCGGCGCCATCGGCCTGCCGGTCGATCAGGTGTTCCCGCTCGAGCAGGCGCCGCAGGCGCTGGCCCACCTGCGGGCCAACCGGCATTTCGGCAAGGTCATCCTGCGCGCCTGACGCGGGTTGCCCGTCACCCTTTCCGGAGCCCCCATGATTCCTTCACCGATCGATGGCATCCGCCTGCAGACCGTGGTCGCCAACGGCATCACCCAGCGCTATGCCGAGTGCGGCAGCGGCCCGCTGGTGCTCTTCTGCCACGGCTGGCCCGAAAGCTGGTACTCCTGGCGTCATCAGATGCTGGCCCTGGCCGATGCCGGCTGGCGCTGCGTCGCGCCCGACATGCGTGGCTACGGCGGCACCGATGCGCCCGCCGAGATCGAGCGCTACAGCATCCTCGACCTGGTCGGCGACATGGTCGCGCTGGTGCGCGAGCTTGGCGCCACCCAGGCCGTGGTGGTCGGTCATGACTGGGGCGCGCCGGTGGCCTGGCACTGCGCGCTGCTGCGTCCCGACCTGTTCCGCGCGGTGGCCGGGCTGAGCGTGCCCTGGGCGCCGCGCGGCGGCATCGACCTGCTGTCGGCCCTGGCCAGGCTGGGCGTCACCCGCTTCTACATGCAGTACTTCCAGGAGCCTGGCGTGGCCGAGGCCGAGCTCGACGCCGATCCGCGCGCCTCGCTGCGCCGGCTCTACTACACCGCCAGCGGCGATCTCGATCAGCCCGGCAAGGGCTTCGCCCAGCTGCCGCCCGACGGCGGCGTGCTCGCCAACACCGCCGATCCCGCGGTGCTGCCGGGCTGGTTGAGCGAGGCCGATCTCGACTGGTACACCGGGGAGTTTGCACGGGCCGGGTTCAGGGGCGGCCTGAACTGGTACCGCAACCTCACCCGCAACTGGCGCCTGACCGCGCCCTGGCATGGCTGCGTGATCCATCAGCCGTCGCTGTTCATTGCCGGCGAACGGGATGGCGTGCTGAAATTTCCGGCGTCGCGCCAGCAGATCGAGAGTTTTCCCAAGACCCTGCCGGGCATCCGCGGCTGTCACATCCTGCCCGGGGCCGGCCACTGGGTGCAGCAGGAAAGTGCCGACGAGGTCAACCGCCTGCTCGTGGCATTCCTGGGGGGATTGGCGACCGGGTGATACCGGCCGCGGCAGGTTCCGTCGCCGGATCGGCGCGGACCTGCACGGTCGGCCGGCCAGGACGGCCGACCGCGGGCTTCAGGCCGTTCAGGCCTTCTTGACCCAGGCGCTGCACCAGCCCTTGCCGGCCACCTGCTTGCCCGCGAAGATCGGGCAGCCGCCCATGGCGTCGGCGGCCTTGCCCTGGTAGAGCGAGCAGTTGGCGCAGTTCTGGCCTGCGGCGTATTTGGGGAACTTGGCCTTGTCCACCTTGGTGGCATCGGCCTTGTAGCCCAGCGAGGCGGCCTGGGCGTCGGTCTCGGAGAGCGCCGCGCCCTGCGCGCTGGCATGGGCGCTGGCCAGCGCGGTGGCGCCGAGGCTGATCTGCATGATGAAGGTGCGGCGGGAGGTCATGGTGCGTACTCCGGGGGGGGAAAGGTCCCGCACGGTACCAAGAAGCGGCTTTTCCCCGCAGCGCGTTCGGGTATTGACGGCGGCTTTCAGCCGCCGGACAGGCTGCTGCCATCCTCAAGCAGCTTGCCATCCAGATGAGCCACGCAGTCGAGCAGGCTCAGCCTGTGCGGGGGCTGGGCCTCGAGCACGCTGATCGAGGTATTGCCGATCCGGTCGGGCACGGTGACGCCATCGGGCAGCCGGACATGGCCGCGCAGGATTGCCTTGATCACCAGGCCATGGGTGACCACGGCCAGCGGGCCGTCCAGGCTGGCGCGCAGCCTGATCGCGGTCTCGAAGGCCTGCGCCACCCGCGCCAGGAAGTCGGGAATCGACTCGCCCTCGGGCGGCGCTTCCTGCATCTCGAAGGGATTGAAGCCGAGGTGGTCATAGGGCTGGCCACGCAGGCGCCCGAAGTTGCGTTCATGCAGCAGCGTCGTGGTCTGCAGCGGCAGGCCGGTGCGTGCCGCCAGTGCCCGCGCGGTGTCATGGGCCCGGCGCAGATCGCTGCTCAGGATGCCGGCGAGCGGCTCGGTGCCCAGGCGCTGCGCGAGAGCCTGGGCCTGGGCTGCGCCGCGCTCGCTCAGCGGGGTGTCGGGCGGCTGCATCACCCGTGCGGCATTGAGCGGCGTCTCGCCGTGGCGGATCAGCAGGATGGTCATGGGGCTCGGGTGTCGGGGAAGGGCGGTGCCGCATCTTGTCGCGGCGCGCCGTGACCCGCAACCCGCACGGGGCCGATCGCGCGGTGTGTCCGGTGCCGGCGCAGGGGCCGGCCGACGGCGCCCGGATGCATCCGCCGGGAGCGGAACGCCGGCAGCCGGGCTGTGCGCAGCCCTGTGCTATCGTCGATCGACTCAGTGCAGCGGGCAGGCCGTCCACCATGGCGCAAGGCGAAATCGGTGTCACCCGGCAAGGCCCTGTCGCGGTGCTCGAGCTGCGGCGTCCGCCCAGCAACTTTCTCGACATTCCCTTGCTGCGCAGCCTGGCCGACGCCATGCATGCCCTCGACCGCGATCCGGGCTGCCGGGCCATGGTGCTCGCCGCGCAAGGCAGCGCCTTCTGCGCGGGCGGCAACTTCAGCGCGCCAGGCGCGGTGCAGGGTCTGGCCGATCCGGGTGCCGATGGGGGCCTGTATGCCGAGGCGGTGCGCCTGTTCCGTGTGGCCAAGCCGATCGTGGCCGCGGTGCACGGCGCCGCGGTCGGCGGCGGGCTGGGGCTTGCGCTGGTGGCCGACTTCCGGGTCACCTGTCCGCAGGCGCGGTTCTCGGCCAACTTCAACCGGCTGGGCATCCACCCGGGCTTCGGCCTGAGCGTCACCTTGCCCCGGCTGGTGGGCGCGCAGCAGGCCGCGCTGCTCTGCTTCACGGGTCGGCGCGTCGGTGGCGAACAGGCCGTGGCCATGGGGCTCGCCGATCAGCTGGTGCCGCAGCCGCAGGTGCGCGAAGCGGCCTGCGCCCTGGCCGCCGAGCTTGCGGTCTCGGCACCGCTTGCCGTGGTCTCCACCCGCCAGACCCTGCGCGCTGGCCTGGCCGATGCGGTGGCTGCGGCCACCGTCCACGAGGCCGCCGAACAGCGCGTGATGTTCCGCTCGCAGGATTTCGCCGAGGGCGTGGCCGCCATGAACGCGCGCCGGCCGCCGGTCTTTCAGGGGCGCTGAGCCAAGCGCCCGAGCGCCACCGCCATGATGCAGCCCCCCGATTCCGCCATGCCTTCGGACGCCACCCGGGCCACCGGCCCGCTTGCGGGCGTACGCATTCTCGATCTCACCGCCGTGGTGCTCGGTCCGCTCGCCACCCAGATCCTGGCCGACTACGGCGCCGAGGTGATCAAGGTCGAGGGCCTCGAGGGCGACCTGATGCGGGCCAACGGGGTCTCGAAGGTCAAGGGTATGAGCTCGATCTTCCTGGCCCTGAACCGCAACAAGCGCTCGCTTGCCGTCGACCTCAAGACCGCGCAAGGGCGCGAGATCATCGAGCGTCTGATCCCGGGCGTCGATGTGGTGGTGCACAACATGCGCATGGCCGCCATCGAGCGGCTGGGCTTCGGCTATGCGCGCGTGGCTGCGCTCAACCCGCGCGCGGTCTATTGCGCGGCCACCGGCTTCGGCCAGGACGGTCCGCACCGCGACCGGCCGGCCTTCGACGACATCATCCAGGCCGCCTGCGGGCTGGTCGGTGCCAATCTCATCCAGCAGTCGCTGCCCGATTACGTGCCCAGCCTGATCGCCGACAAGACCACCGGCATGGCGGTGGTGAGCGCGGTGCTGGCGGCACTGTTCCACCGCGAGCGCAGTGGCCGCGGCCAGCAGGTGGAAGTGCCCATGCTCGAGACCATGACCGCCTTCGTGCTCGCCGAGCACCTGGGGGGCCTGAGCTTCGAGCCGCCCACCGCCCCGGCCGGTTATGCCCGGCTGCTCACCGGCGGTCGCAAGCCGGCGGCCACCCGCGACGGCCACATCGCCATGCTGCCCTACACCGGCGAGCACTGGGAGGCCTTCTTCCGCATGGCCGGCCGTGCCGAGCTCATCGAGCGCTACCAGCTCGCCGACCGGCACAAGCGCAACCAGCACCTGCGCGAGCTCTACGCGCATCTTGCCGAGATCGCCCTGACCCGCACCACCGCGGAATGGATGGCGATCTGCGACGAGCTCGATGTACCGGCCACGCCGATCTACCGGCTCGAGGACCTGCCCGCACATCCGCATCTGGCGGCGGTGGACTTCTTCCAGCGCGCCGAGATGCCCGGCCAGGGCAGCATCCGCTACACCCGGCCGCCGGTGCGCTTCATGGGCACCCCGGCCGGGGTGCGCTCCTTTGCGCCGCGCCTGGGCGAGCACACCGCCGAGATCCTTGCGCAGGCCGGCTACAGCCCGGCACAGATCGCCGCGCTGGCCGCCGATCGCGTGGTCGGGCTCGACCCGGGCGTGTCGGGCTGAGCGGCGGGCGTTCGCGCGGAACACGCATGCATCGACACGACCTTCTCGCCGCGTCCGCGCCGGACCGGCAGCCATTCCTTCGCGGAGACCACAGGCCATGAATTTCGAACTCCCCCATGAACACCGCATGCTCGCCGACCTGGTCAAGCGCTTCGTCGACGAGGAGCTCATGCCGCTCGAGAAGACCGTCCTCGAGCGCGAGGCTGCCGGGCAGGGGCATGAGCTCACCGCCGAGGAGCACCAGCGCATCGACGCCCGCTCGCGCGAGCTCGGCCTGTGGGGGCTCGATGCGCCCGAGGAGCTTGGCGGCTCCAACCTGCCGGTGAGCGCCATGGTCGCGGTCAACGAGGCCATGGGCCGCACCATCGTGCCCTACTACCTGCCGCCCGACTCGCCCAACCTGCGCATGCTGCTGCTCACCGCCACCGCCGAGCAGCGTGCCCGCTACCTCGAGCCTTACACCCGCGGCGAGATGGTCTCGGCCATCGCCATCTCCGAGCCGGGCGCCGGCGGCGACCCGGCGGCCATGCGCTCGCGCGCGGTCCGCGATGGCGATCACTGGGTGCTCAACGGGCGCAAGATCTGGATCAGCCGCGCGGCCAAGGCCGACTTCACCATCGTGATGGCGGCCACCGACCGAGAGAAGGGCGCACGCGGGGGCATCTCGGCCTTCATCGTCGACAAGGGCACGCCCGGCTTCAATGTGCTGCGCCGCATCCCCATGCTGGGTGGCCACTTCACCTACGAGATCGCGCTCGAGGATCTGCGCCTGCCGCACACCGCCATGCTCGGCGAGGAAGGCAAGGGCTTCGCGCCGATGCAGGAGCGTCTGTCCATCCGCCGGGTGCAGATGGCGGCCTGGTGCACCGGCCGGGCGCAGCGCGCGCTCGACATGATGGTCGAGTACGCACCGCAGCGCGCCACCTTCGGGGTGCCGCTCTCCGAGCGCCAGGCCATCCAGTGGTGGATCGCCGATGCGGCCACGCGCATCCATGCCTGCCGCCTGATGACCCACGAGGCCGCCTGGCGCGTCGACACCGGCCGTGACGCGCGCAGCCAGGTTTCCATGATCAAGGCCTACGCCACCGAGATGGCCTGGGAGATCATCGACCGCGCCATGCAGACCTTCGGCGCGATGGGCATGACCAAGGAGCTGCCGCTGCAGCAGATGGCCAACGATGTCCGCCTGATGCGGGTCTACGAGGGGCCCACCGAGGTGCATCGCTGGGTGGTGGCCCGCAATGTGCTGGCCGGCCGCGGCTGACGCCGAGGGGCCCGACAGGCGCTGTCGTATGCTTGTCGTCTGACCCATCGACAATCACGGTTTTGACCCGGAGGAGATCATGAAATCGTTTTCTGCCCGTGCCGGCGTGTTCGCCGCGCTGATGGCGGCGAGCCTGCCCGCGCTCGCCCAGACCGAGATCCAGTGGTGGCATTCCATGACCGGCGCCCTTGGCGACCGGCTCACCGGCCTGGCCGACCGCTTCAACAAGAGCCAGACCGAGTACAAGGTGGTGCCGGTGTTCAAGGGCACCTACCCCGAGTCGATGGCGGCGTCGATCGCCGCGTATCGCGCCGGCAACGCGCCGCACATCGTGCAGGTCTTCGAGGTGGGCACCGCCACCATGATGTCGGCCAGGGGCGCGGTGGTGTCGGTCGAGAAGATCATGAAGGACGCCGGCGAGAAGTTCGACCGCAAGGCCTATGTGCCGGCGGTGGCAGGCTTCTACACCACCCGCCAGGGCGAGATGATGTCCTTCCCCTTCAACAGCTCCACCTCGGTCTTCTACTACAACAAGGATGCGCTGGCCGCCGCCGGTGTCACCAAGGCGCCCGAGACCTGGCCCGAGGTGGCCGCCGCCGCGGCCAAGGTGAAGGCCGCTGGCGCAGCCCGCTGCGGCTACACCACCAGCTGGCCGAGCTGGGTGCACATGGAGAACTTCTCGGCCTGGCACAACGTGCTCTTTGCCACCGAGAACAACGGCTTCGGCAGCCTCAAGGCGCGGCTGGCCATCAACACCCCGCTGCATGAAAAGCACCTCGCCAACCTCGCCGACTGGTCGAAAAAGGGCTACTTCACCTACGCCGGCCGCACCAGCGAGGGCGACTCCAAGTTCTTCAGCGGCGAGTGCGCCATGTTCACCGGCAGCTCGGCGGCCTATGCCAACATCAAGCGCAATGCGAAGTTCAACTTCGCCATCGCACGCCTGCCCTACTACACCGATGTGCAGGGCGCGCCGCAGAATTCGGTGATCGGCGGCGCCAGCCTGTGGGTGATGGCAGGCAAGAAGCCGGCCGAGTACAAGGGCATCGCGAAGTTCTTCGCCTTCCTGTCGGCCACCGAGCTGCAGGCCGAGTGGCACCAGCAGACCGGCTACCTGCCGCTCACCATCGCCTCGTACGAGCTCACCCGCAAGTCCGGCTTCTACGAGAAGAACCCGGGCACCGATGTCTCGGTGGAGCAGATGATCGTCAAGACCACCGACAAGTCGCGCGGCGTGCGCCTGGGCAACTTCGTGCAGATCCGCGATGTGGTCCACGAGGAGATGGAGGCGCTGTTCGCCGGCAAGCAGGACGCGAAGCAGGCGCTCGCCAAGATCACCAGCCGCGGCAATGATCTGCTCGCGCGCTTCGAGCGCACCGCGAAGGAGTGAGGCCGGTGGCGCGGCCACCCGAACCGGCTGCCCGCGCCCTGACTGATCGATGATCAAGCGCGCCGTTTTTCCCTCGGGCTGGCTGCCCTGGGCGCTGCTGCTGCCGCAGCTCGCGGTGGTGGCGGTGTTCTTCTACTGGCCCGCGGTCCAGGCGCTCTATCAGTCGGTCTTCATCCAGGACGCGTTCGGCGGGAATGCCGAGTTCGTCGGCCTCGAGAACTTCGCCAGGCTGTTCGCCGATCCGCTCTACCTGAACGCCATGCGGGTCACCGCGGTGTTCTCGATCTCGGCCACGGTGATCGGCCTGGTGTTCAGCCTCACGCTGGCCTATTTCGCCGATCGGGCGCTGCGTGCCCGGCTGCTGCTGCGCACCCTGCTGATCTGGCCCTACGCCGTGGCCTGGGCGATCGCCGGCGTGCTCTGGATGTTCCTGTTCAATCCCACGCTCGGCGTGGTCACCCACTGGCTGCGCGGCGTCGGTGTCACCTGGAACCATGTCCTCGATGGCGACCAGGCGATGCTGCTGATCATCATGGCCACGGTCTGGAAGCAGATCAGCTACAACTTCATCTTCTTCCTTGCCGGGCTGCAATCCATCCCGCGCTCGCTGATCGAGGCCGCCGCGCTCGACGGCGCCGGCGCGTGGCGCAGCTTCCGGTATGTGATCTTTCCGCTGCTTTCGCCCACCACCTTCTTCCTGTTCGTGGTGAACATCGTCTACGTGTTCTTCGACACCTTCGCGATCGTCGACGCGGTGACCTCTGGCGGGCCGGCCAATGCCACCGAGATCCTGGTGTTCAAGGTCTACCACGACGGCTTCAAGGCGCTTGACATCGGCGGTTCGGCCGCGCAGTCGGTGGTGCTGATGGTGATCGTGGTGGCGCTCACCTTCCTGCAGTTCCGGTATGTCGAGAAGAAGGTGCAGTACTGAGCATGGTCGAGCGCAACCGCTTCCTCGATGTCCTCACCTATCTCGTGCTCGGGCTCGGGATCTTCGTGGTGATGCTGCCGCTCTATGTGGCCTTCGTCGCCTCCACGCAGACCCAGGAGCAGGTCATGGCCGCGCCGATGTCGCTGCTGCCGGGCGACCGCCTGCTGGCCAACTATGCCGAGGTGCTGGCCACCGGTGCCGGGGCCAGCCAGGCCGGGGTGCGCGCCATGCTCTTCAACAGCCTGGTCATGGCGCTGACCATCGCCATCGGCAAGATCCTCATCTCGCTGCTGTCGGCCTTCGCGCTGGTGTACTTCCGTTTCCGCTTCCGCCAGGCCTGTTTCTGGATCGTCTTCGTCACGCTGATGCTGCCGGTGGAGGTGCGCATCATGCCCACCTACCAGGTGATGTCCGACCTCGGGCTGCTCGACACCTACACCGGCCTCACCCTGCCGCTGATCGCCTCGGCCACCGCCACCTTCCTGTTCCGGCAGTTCTTCCTCACCGTGCCCGAGGAACTCGCCGAGGCCGCGCGCATCGATGGCGCGGGGCCGATGCGTTTCTTCTTCAGCATCCTGCTGCCGCTGTCGCGCACCAACATCGCGGCGCTGTTCGTCATCCTGTTCATCCTGGGCTGGAACCAGTACCTCTGGCCGCTGCTGATGACCACCCAGGAATCCATGTACACGGTGGTGATCGGCATCAAGCGCATGATCGCCGGCGGCGACGCCGCCACCGAGTGGAACCTGGTCATGGCCACCGCCATGCTGGCGATGCTGCCGCCGGTGCTGGTGGTGGTGCTGATGCAGCGCTGGTTCGTGCGGGGCCTGGTCGACACGGAGAAGTGACATGAGCGTCCCTGCCTGGCCCTATCCCGCGCGTTGCGCCCACCGTGGCGCCGGCAAGCTCGCGCCCGAGAACACGCTGGCGGCCATCCGTCACGGTGCGGCGCTCGGCTACCGGATGTTCGAGTTCGATGTGAAGCTCTCCGCCGATGGCGTGCTGGTGCTGATGCACGACCCCACCGTCGATCGCACCACCAGCGGCCACGGCCGGCTGGCCTCGTTTACGCTCGGCCAGATCGCGCGCCTGGATGCCGGCAGCTGGCACTCGCCGGCCTTCGCCGGCGAGCCGGTGCCCACGCTGGCCGGCGTGGCCGCCTGGCTGCGTGCCAACCAGTGCCTGGCCAACATCGAGATCAAGCCCTGCCCGGGCCGAGAGGCCGAGACCGGCGCCGCGGTGGCGCTCGAGGCGCGTGCGTTGTGGGCGGGTGCGGCGGTGCCGCCGCTGCTGTCTTCCTTCTCGCCGCCGGCGCTCGCTGCGGCGGCGGCGGTCGCCCCCGAACTGCCCAGGGCGCTGCTCATGCACCGGCTGCCCGACGACTGGCTCGCCCAGACGCGTGCGCTGGGCTGCGTGGCCATCGACCTCAATCATGAACTGCTCGATGCCGGGCTGATCGACTCGGCCCATGCCCATGGCCTGAAGGTCCTCGCCTACACGGTCAATGATCCCGCGCGCGCCGCCATGCTCACCGGCATCGGTCTCGACCTGGTGATCACCGACGCGGTCGATCGCATCGCCTTCGCCTGACTCGCGGTTGCCCTGCCGCTGGCCGGATTCGCGCCTGGGGCTGCCTGGATCCTGCGCATTGCGATCGGTCAATGCGCCAGCGGCGCGCGCGCGCGATAGTGCATGTCAGACCGGTCGCCGACCGGAATTCAGGGGCGGTCATGGCGTTCACACACGAGGAACAGGCGGCATTGCTGGACGGGCTGCGGGCGCGGGCGCGGCGACTGCGCGGCGAGGTGGCCGGCAAGCTCGTCGATGCCGCCGAGGATGCCCAGGACGGGCGTGGCGGGCACGACAGCGGCGAACAGTCGTTTGCCCTGGCCGAGAGCGGCCTCGACTTCGCCGAGGCCTCGCGGGACCTGCACGAACTGCAGGCGATCGACCGGGCGGTGCTGGCCATCGATGCCGGCACCTACGGCAGCTGCGAACGCTGCGGCGAGCCGATCGAGCCGCAGAGGCTGCTGGCGCAGCCCCTGGCCCTGCGCTGCCTGGACTGCCAGGCGCGCGCCGAGCGCGAGCAGGGCGGCCACACGCACCGGCTCTGAGCGGCGCCGTCAGGCCGCTGGCTCCGCTGTGGTAGGGTCGACGCGCCGCCCGATGGTGGGCGGCGCCAACGGGTCATCCATGAACGATCACACCCCCGACACGCGGAGCATGGCGCTGTTCTGCGATTTCGAGAATGTCGCGCTCGGCGTGCGCGAGTCCCGCTACAAGCAGTTCGACATCAGCAAGGTGCTCGAGCGCCTGCTGCTCAAGGGCAGCATCGTGGTCAAGAAGGCCTATTGCGACTGGGAGCGCTACCGCGAGTTCAAGGCCGCAATGCACCAGGCCTCGTTCGAGCTGATCGAGATTCCGCATGTGCGCCTCTCGGGCAAGAACTCGGCCGACATCCGCATGGTGGTCGACGCGCTGGACCTCTGCTACACCAAGTCGCATGTCGACACCTTCGTGATCATCAGTGGCGACTCCGACTTCTCGCCCCTGGTGAGCAAGCTGCGTGAGAACGCCCGCACGGTGATCGGCGTCGGGGTCAAGAACTCGACCTCCGAGCTGCTGATCAACAACTGCGACGAGTTCATCTTCTACGACGATCTGGTCCGCGTCAGCGAGGCGCCGGCCCGTGCCGCAACGGCTGGACGGGGAGGGGCGCTTGCCGGTGGGCGTGCCGCGTCGTCAGCGCGTGCGGCCAGGGCGGGCAGCCCGGCGGCTGCGGCGCCCGCCTCCGCGCCGGCATCGGCGCCCGCCTCCACGCCCGCCTCCGCGCCTGCAGCCGCCCCTGCAGCCGCCCCTGCAGCCGCCCCTGCAGCCGCGCCGGAGCCCGCCCCCGAGCGGCCCGTGCGCCGTCGCCGGGGCGCCCGCAAGGCCGATGTGGAGGCGCTCGCCGGATCGGCGGCCGATCTGCCTCGCCCGGAAACGCTTGCTGATCCTGTCGCCATTGTCCCCGAGCCCGCGCCCGGATCGGCATCGGCATCGGTATCGGTATCGGTATCGGCGCCTGCGCCGGAGCCCGAGCCGATACTGCCTGCGGCTGCGGAATCGTCGGAACCCTCGGAGAGTGCTGCCGAGGCCCGGCGGCAGCAGGCGCTCGATCTGGTGGTGGGGACGCTGGAGGCGCTCGCCGCGGAGCGCGGTGAGGACGAGAAGATCTGGGGGTCGATGGTCAAGCAGACCCTGCGTCGCCGCAAGCCGGGCTTCAGCGAGGGCTACTACGGCTTTCGTTCCTTCAACCGTCTGCTCGAGGAGGCGCGCGACCGTGGGCTGATCGAGCTGTCGCTCGATGACAAGTCGGGCGGCTACACGGTGCGCAGCCTCGCCTGAGCCGCTCGGTCCCCGGGCTTGCCGGGTCGGTGGGTGCGTTGTGCGTTGGAACAGGGCCGCCCCTGACGCGACCCCGGGCGTGGCCAGGGACGCAGGCCTGCGTGGCGCGCTCAGCCGAAGCGGCCCTGCAGGAACCAGCCCGCGACCTGTCCATCACCCGGGAGCCGTTCCCGATAGATCCAGAGCAGCACGCCTTCGGTATCGCCCGCGATGAAGTAGTCGCGCTGCATCAGCTCCCCGTCCCACCAGCCGGTCTCGATCCGCTCGGGCCCGGCCAGCAGGGTGAGCGGCCCCTGCAGCCAGGGGCGTTGCTGGCGCTCTCCCAGAGGCTGTGGGCGTTCCAGCAGCCACAGCGGCCGGGGCAGGGCGCCGATCTCGGCAACGGTGTCGGCGCGCCGTGCCGGCTGGGCCTTGTCGGAGGCGATGCCCGGGGCCCGCGAACCGCCGACCTTGCCGGCGGTCGGGCCTGGGCGTCGGGGCTGCGGGCCTGCGTCCATCAGGCCATCGATGCCGGTCTGGGCGAGCGCGCTGGCCTTCTCGGGGCGATGGTCGGACTGCAGGCTCAGCCGCAGCACCCGGTCATGACCGAGCCGGGCCTGCAGCTGTTCAACCAGCCGCCCGAGGCTTTCACGAGCCTGGGCTGGGGTGGGGAACAGGGTCTGGCTGTCGGCCGGCATGGGCGCGACCGACTCGCAATCGAGCTGCAGGGTGTGCACCGGGGCGCGCAGGCGCAGCACCGACAGCTTCTCGCGCAGCAGGCTGCCCAGGCGCTGCGGGTCGGCGCTGGGATCGGCCGGGCTCAGCACGATGCTGGTGGCGGGGGCTTCGTCATGCAGGGCGTTGAGCAGGATGCGTCGAGCACCGGCATGGCGTGCGTTCAGCCAGCCGCACAGGGGGATCAGCAGCCGGTTGGCGCCGGCCAGCAGCGCTTCGGCTGTCTCGGCCTGGGCAGGCAGCTCAAGGCGGGTCGCGAAGCGCGGCGACGCGACGAACCATTCCCGAGCCTCGGGCACTCGCCCGAAGGCCCGGTCGAGTTCGGTGAGCAGTCCGGGCCCGAAACGCCGGGCCACACCGGCCCGGGGCAGCAGCGACAACTGCTTGAGGGTGTGCGCGCCCAGTGACATGAGGGCATCGCAGTACGCCGCGGTGCTGTCGAGCGCGCTGACGGGCAGCCCGGCGAGTCGGGCATTGAGGCTGGCCAGGCTGTCGGCGATCAGACCGTCCTGATGGCGGGCAAGCAGCCAGGCACCGGTGGCGGTGGGGGCGACGGCGATCTGCGGCTCGAATCCCTGGGCCTGCAGGCCGGCGCGCAGGCCTTCGATGAGGGCGGTGAGCCCGCCGAACAACCGCAGGCTGGGTTCGACCTCAAGCAGCAGGCCGCTGGCTTGTGCGGGCGTGGCACCCGGGGGCAACAGCCCGGCTGCCGGCGTGGACTGCAGGCTGACCGATGGGGTGAACTGCAGTGCCCAGGTGGCGGCCGATGTGATGGCTTCGGCCTCCAGCCGCGGGTTCTGCTCGCGCAGCAGCAGCTCGGGTGCAATGGCCAGGGCAGTGGCCTGTTTCATGCCCGATTGGACGCCTCGCGCCCGGGCCTGTTCGCAGGCGTGCAGCACCCGCAGTTGACGGCACACCGCCAGGTCTGGACGCGGCAGGCCTGCGCTCCCGGCGCTTGGCAGGGCGCGCAGGAAGACCTCGAGCGCCAGCAGGGGGAAATGGATGCCGAGCCAGAGCATGGCGGTGGTGTGGCCGAGGGCAGTCGCCTGAGTCGCCCCTGCGGCGGGCTCAGGCGCGCGGCAGCGTCAGTTGAGCGTGGCTGGTTGTCGGTGCCGCGCAGGCAGCCCTGCACCGGTGTGCGCGGTGCCCAGGCCAGCGGCAAGCGCATCGGTTGCCGACAGGCTGGCCGGGTGGCGACGCAGCCGGATGGTGGTCATCGGCTGTGGCAGGTTCAGCAGCATCGGCTGCGCCAGCACCGGGCCGCGCCGCTTGAGCACCTGCACCGAGAGCTGCTGCTCGGGGCGAGGCAGCAGCAGCAGCCGCAGCGGCGCGGGGGAGGCCTCGAACTGGGCGGCGAGCGGGCGGAACAGGAACACCGGCCCCTGTGCCGCCTGGGCGGCCAGCTGCAGGCGACGCAGGTGTTCCGGCCGTGTGCGTTCCTGCGGCAGCCAGGCCAGCAGGCAGCCGAAGCTGCCGCTCTTGAGGGACTTCTCGACTGCCCAGAGCCGGTCGGCGGCATTGGGCGCCTGGACGATCAGCAGGCGGTTGATGTCGATGCCGTGGCTTTGGAGCGCGGGGGCATAGGGAGTGTGCGGCGGGGCCAGCAGGATGATCAGCCGCTGGGCCTGGCTGAGCTGCCGCAGCAGCGGCACGAGCAGGCGCAGTTCTCCGGTGCCGGGTTCGCGACTGATGAGCTCGGTGAGCATGCCGGATGGCCAGCCGCTGCCGGGCAGCTGTGCGTCCAGCGATGCAAAGCCGCTGGGATGACCGGCCTGACCGGTGCCGCCGAGTTCATGGGCACGCCAGACGCAGGCTGGCAGGGAAGCGGGGGGCTGCATGATGCCAGGGGGTTCAGAGCGCGTGCGAGCCCCGGATCAGACCCACGCCCAGGCCCTCGATGGCGAACTCGTCATGCCGGGTGTCGAGCACGATGGGCTGGTAGTCGGGGTTCTCGGGCAGCAGCTCGACGACATGGCCGCGCTGACGCCAGCGCTTGACGGTGACATCGTCGCCCACCCGGGCGACGATGATCTGACCATTGCGGGCCTCGGTGGTGCGGCGCACCGCGAGCAGATCGCCGTCGAGGATGCCGGCATCGCGCATGCTCATGCCGCGCACCTTGAGCAGATAATCCGGGCGTTGTTCGAAGAGGGCCGGATCGAGGGCGTAGCTGGCCTCCACATGCTCCTGCGCCAGGATGGGGCTGCCCGCTGCCACCCGGCCCACCAGCGGGAGCGACAAGGCGATCTGCACCGCGCTGTGGGTGTCCTGGCGGTGTTCATCAGGCAGCAGCTTGAGCCGGATGCCCCGTGACGCACCGGCGGTGAGTTCGATGACCCCCTTGCGCGACAGGGCCTTCAGGTGTTCTTCTGCGGCGTTGGGCGAGCGGAACCCGAGACGCTGCGCGATCTCGGCCCGGGTGGGCGGGAAGCCCGTGCCGGCGATGTGTTCCCTGATGAGGGCCAGGATTTCCTGCTGGCGGGGGGTGAGTTCGCGCATTGAGGGGCCGTGGCGGAGCCGGGTGGTCATGAAGGCTGTATTTTCATACAGTCATGGCTGAACTTCAAGAAAAAAATCCTTTACCTCATGTAAAAAACATTGTCTTTCCCCAAGACGGGGGATGTGCGCTCCAACGGCTTTGTGGCACATTGAGGAGGCGCATGGTTCCGGCTCGTGCAATTTCAGAATCCACAGTCCGGTGCCAGGCTTGCATTTCCCGGTTCCTGCATTTCCCGGTTCCTTTACCTGGTTCGCCTCGAAATGCAATGTTCCGTCCAGTTTCGAGGATGATTTGATGCCCACCAAGATCTATGTCGGCAACCTGCCCTGGCGAGCCACCGACGCCCAGCTCACCCAGCTGTTCGGCGACCACGGCGAGGTCACCGATGCCCGTATCGTCACCGATCGCGAATCCGGCCGCTCACGTGGCTTCGGCTTCGTGACCATGACCAGCGCTGACGAAGCCCAGAACGCCATTCGAGCCCTCAACGGCCACTCCCTCGAAGGCCGCAGTCTCGTCGTCAACGAGGCCCGCGAGCAGCAGGGCGGTGGTGGCGGTTTCCGCCGTGGTGGTGGTGGCGGCTATGGTGGTGGTGGTGGTGGTGGCGGTGGTGGTGGTGGCGGCTACGGTGGTGGTGGTGGTGGCGGTTACGGCCGCGGTGACGGCGGTGGCGGTGGTGGCTACGGCCGCGGCGGTGGCGGTGGCGGTGGCGGTGATGGTGGCTACGGCCGCGGCGGTGGCGGCGGTGGTGAAGGCGGCGGTGGCGGCTTCGGCGGCCCCCGGCGCCCGCGGCAGTTCGGCTGACCCTTTCCTGACGGATCGCCGCGCCCTGCCCCGGGCGTGCGCGATGCTGCCCTCGGCCCTTTCCGGGCCCTGAGTCCCAGACGGTGTCCACCGTGATCGAGTCCTTCGGCGTCATCGGTGCCGGCCTGATGGGGATGGGCATGGCCGAAAGCGCGCTGCGCGGCGGCCTGCGGGTGGCGGTGCGCGACATCGATCCCGCTCGCGAACGCAAGGCGCGGGAACTCGGGTTCGCGGTGCTGGCCTCGCCGGCTGCGCTCGCCGACGCCTGCCAGGCGATGGCGCTGGTGGTGCTCGACGCCGCCCAGATCGAGACCGTGCTCCATGGCCCTGGCGGTCTGCTCGGCGCGCTCCGGCCCACCCACCTGGTGCTCCTGTGCAGCACCATCTCCCCCGAGGACAGTGCGCGCTTCTGCGCCGCGATGGCCGGCACGGGGGCCGCGGTGCTCGATGCGCCCATCTCCGGCGGACCGGCGCGTGCGCAGGCCGGCACCATGAGCATGATGCTGGCCGGTTCGCCGGTCACGCTCGCCCGCGCCGAGCCCCTGCTGGCCGTGCTTGCCGCCCGGCGTTTCCTGATCGGTGAACGGCTGGGCGATGCCGCCCGAGCCAAGCTCGTCAACAACCTCATGGCGGGCATTCACCTGCTGGCGGGCGCCGAAGCGATGGCGCTGGGCGAGCGGCTGGGACTCGATCCCGTCCGCCTGCTGGCCCTGGTCTCGGCCAGCTCGGGGCAGAGCTGGATGTTCGATGACCGCATGCCGCGCGCGCTGGCAGGAGACCTCGCACCCCGCGCCCAGGCGCATGTGCTCACCAAGGATGTGCGTCTGGCCAACGAGGCGGCCTGCGCCGCGGGCCTGGACCTGCCGCTGGGCGCGCCGGCGGCCGCCCTGATGCAGGCACTGTGCGATGCCGGCTGGCGCGATCAGGACGACGCGGCCGCACTCGCCTACTACCGCGAGCGTTTCGCGTCGGGCTCCCGGGCCTGAACCGATCAGGTTTTCCGGTCGCTCTGCGATCGCGGCGGCAGCCAGCGACGCAGGGTCTCCAGCAAAGGCTCCGCCGCAATCGGCTTGCCGATGAAGTCCACCATGCCTGCCGCGAGACAGGCATCGCGGTCGGCGGCCAGCACATTGGCGGTCATGGCGATGATCGGCACCGTCCCGGCCGGCCCGGGCAGTGCGCGGATGGCCCGCGTGGCCGCCAGCCCGTCCATCACCGGCATCTGCATGTCCATGAGGATGAGATCCCAGCCGCCCTCGCGGGCTCGGGCAAGCGCAACCGCGCCATCACCGGCGACCTCGACCTGCATGCCGGCCTGCTGCAGCAGATCGACCGCCACCATCTGGTTCAGGGGATGGTCTTCGGCCAGCAGGACCCGCTTGCCATGGAGCGCGGCATGCGCGGCATCGGACGCACCCTGCGCCGGACCTGAGGTTGCCGATGAATCCGTCGTGGGCCGGTCCGACGCGGTGCTCGCCCCTGATGCCGTTGCCGTGATGCGGGCCGCCACGGCGCCCTGCAGCAGGCTGACCACCCGGTCGTGGAGCATCGATGGGCTGACCGGCTTGGTCAGCACCTCGGCCAGTCCGATGCCGGCGGCAAGCTCCTGCACCCGCTCGCGGTCGTGGCCGGTCACCAGCGCCATCGCCGGGGGCGCTGTCAGGCGGGCGTGCTGCACGCGGGCCGCCACCTCCACGCCGGAGAGGTCAGGCATCTGCCAGTCGAGCAGCGCGAGCGCGTAGGGCTCGAGGGCCCGATCGGCCCGCGCGATCTCGGCGACCGCAGCCTCCCCGCAGGCCACGGCATGGGCATCGAAACCCATGCCCGCCAGCATCTCGCGCAGCACCTGCCGGGCATGGGTGTTGTCATCGGCCACCAGCACCCGGCTGCCGGCCAGAGGCGCCGGCGCCCCGTGCACGATCGCCGTCGCCGAGGCGATGCCCACCCGGGCGGTGAACCAGAAGCTGGACCCCTGGCCGGGGCTGCTCTCCACGCCGACCTCGCCACCCATCAGCGCCGCCAGATTGGCAGCGATCGACAGGCCCAGACCTGTGCCGCCGAAGCGCCGGGTGATCGATGCATCGGCCTGCTCGAAGCTGCGAAACACCCGCGCGACCTGCTCCGCGGTCATGCCGATGCCGGTATCGCGCACCGCGAAGCGCAGCAGTGCCTGGGTATCGCTGCGTTCCTGCACGCGCACGCTGACCACCACCTCGCCAGCCTCGGTGAACTTGATCGCATTGCCGACATAGTTGAGCAGCACCTGTCCCAGCCGCAGCGGGTCACCGGTGACCCGGGCCGGCATGTCGGGGGCGATGTCGAACACCAGTTCGAGCCCCTTGAGCGAGGCAGGGCTACCCTGCAGGGTGGCGACCTGCTCGAGCAGCGACTCGAAGCGGAACTCGGTCTGCTCCACCCGCACCATGCCGGCCTCGATCTTGGCCAGATCGAGGATGTCGTTGATGATGCCCAGCAGGTGCTGGCCGGCCTGATGGATGTTCTCGACATACTCGCGCTGGCGCGGCGCAAGGGGATGGCGCAGGGCCAGATGGCTCATGCCGATGATCGCGTTCAGCGGCGTGCGGATCTCGTGGCTCATGTTGGCGAGGAAGTGCGACTTGACCCGCGCCATCTCCTCGGCCTGGTCTCGCGCGATGCGCAATGCCTCGTTGAGTTCGACCATCTCCTGCGAGGCCAGCTCCTGGGAGCGCTCCATCAGGTAGCGATCGGCGTCGGCCTCGCCGTAGGCACGGCTCACGCTTGCCAGCAGGGCTCGCCAGCCCTCGGCGGTGGGTGGCTGATCGGGTTGCAGCCCGAGCCGGTGCATCTGCCGCTGCAGCAGCGGGTGCGCCGACGGTTCGTCGCTCACGCCGGGTCCTCGCTCAGGACCGTCACGGTCATGGTCTGATTGTGCAGGCGGCTGTCGCAACCGCCGGCGGGGGAGATCTC
The DNA here is from genome assembly GCF_982640115.1 of Quisquiliibacterium sp. Lineage (NCBI taxonomy): Bacteria > Pseudomonadati > Pseudomonadota > Betaproteobacteria > Burkholderiales > Burkholderiaceae > Quisquiliibacterium > Quisquiliibacterium sp. The sequence goes on from NZ_CEXFHW010000019.1 coordinate 20,604, forward strand.
GCCGTAGGAGTAGAAGCCGACATGGCCGCTGCCCGGGGGCAGGGCGGCGCTGATCGACTCGAGCTCCTCGTCGGTGTGCTCGCCCAGCACCATGCGTCGACCGACGCAGCTCACCGACAGCGCCAGGGCCGGGCTTGCCGGGCTGAGATGCGCCTGCGCGATCGCGGCCGAACCGGCGGCGGCGGCGCTGTCGATCAGCCGCAGGTGGTTGGCCCGCATCAGCCGCGCGGTGCCCCCCTCGGGAATGTCGCCGGCAAAGGTGAGCGAACTGGTGGTCTCGTCGACCGCAAGGATGGTGCGCACCAGCGGCTCGTCGCTGGCGCCGGGCTCGCGCACCGACAGCGGGAAGCGCAGCGCCGTGGCGGGCAGGCCGGCAGCAAATTCGCCGAGGTAGGTCCGATAGAGTTCCAGGGCCGGTTTGCCGTCGAGCTCGTAGAGCACCTGCCCGCTGGCGCGGGTGATGCGGCGCTCCGGGCCGAAGTCGGCCCAGCCGCCACCGGTGCCCAGGCCGACCCGAAGGGCATCGCCATACAGGCCCACCGCGCACACCTGACCGGACTGGCAGCTCGCGCCGGCGAGCACCCAGGTGCTCTGGAAACGGCCGCCATCGCCGGCCAGCCCGCCCGAGATGGCCACGGCCGGTGGCAGTCCACGGGTCAGGCCGTCGACCAGCGCGGTGCCGTTGACCCGCAGTCCGTCGGAAAAGACCAGCACGGCGCGAAGCCCCGGGGCGGCGAGCGCCTTCGCGAGCCGCCCACCGGCCGCGAGCGAGTCGACCGCATCGGCCAGCGGGGTGAGCGCGAGCCGCAGCTCGGTACGCTCGAAGCGCACGATCGCCACGCTGAGCGAGTCATCGCGCACCGCGCCGCCGAAGATCTCGCCTGCGGTGGAGCAGCCCGCGATCACCGAGGCCGGCAGCGCAGCCCGCAACTCGGCCAGGGCCGCATCATGCGCGGCATGCTCGGCGGCGCCGAACACCACCACCAGGGTGTGCGGGCCGTCCAGAGACCGCGGCAGCGGGTGGCTCCAGCCGGTGCCGGCGGCATGCGTCAGGGTGTCAACCTTCATGGTCCTGGCGCCAGGGCGTGGCCATGAGGACGCGGACCGGGGATCGGGAGCGCGGCGCTCACATGTTCGGATAGTTGGGACCGCCGCCGCCTTCGGGCACCACCCACACGATGTTCTGCGAGGGGTCCTTGATGTCGCAGGTCTTGCAGTGCACGCAGTTCTGGGCGTTGATCTGCAGACGGTCGGCGCCTTCCTCGGTCTTGACGTACTCGTACACCCCGGCCGGGCAGTAGCGGCTCTCGGGCCCGGCATAACGGGCGAGGTTGAGCGCCACCGGCACCGAGGCGTCCTTGAGCGTGAGGTGGATCGGCTGGTTTTCCTCGTGGTTGGTGCTGGCGATGAACACCGAGGAGAGCCGGTCGAAGGTGAGCTTGCCGTCGGGTTTGGGGTACTCGATCGGCTGGCACTCGGCGGCCGGGCGCAGCATCTCGTGGTCGGCGTGGGTGTTGTGCAGCGTCCAGGGCGCCTTGCCGCGGAACAGGACCTGGTCGATGCCCACCATCAGCGTGCCCGTCCACAGCCCCTTGCTCATCATCGGCTTGAAGTTGCGGGCCCGGTGCAGTTCGTCATGCAGCCAGGAGCTGCGGAAGGCCGCCGGGTAGGCATCGAGCGTGTCACCGCTGCGGCCCTCGGTCACCGCCGTGAAGGCGGCCTCGGCGGCGAGCATGCCGGTCTTGATGGCGGCGTGGCTGCCCTTGATGCGCGAGGCGTTCAGGAAGCCGGCGTCGCAGCCGATCAGGGCGCCGCCCGGGAACACCAGCTCGGGCAGGGCGTTGATGCCGCCGGCGGTGATGGCGCGCGCACCGTAGGCCAGCCGCTTGCCGCCCTCGAAGAAGCCGCGGATCTCGGGGTGGGTCTTGTAGCGCTGGAACTCCTCGAAGGGCGAGAGATACGGATTGGTGTAGGCCAGCCCGACCACGAAGCCCACCGCCACCTGGTTGTTCTCGAGGTGGTAGAGGAAGGAACCGCCGTAGGTGTCGCTGGCGAGCGGCCAGCCGGCGGTGTGCACCACCAGCCCGGGCTTGTGTCGGGCGGGGTCGATCTCCCAGAGCTCCTTCAGGCCGATGCCGTGGCTCTGCGGGTCACGGCCACGGGCGAGATCGAAGCGCGCGATGAGCTGCTTGCCGAGATGGCCCCGGGCGCCCTCGGCGAACAGGGTGTAGCGGGCATGCAGCTCCATGCCCGGCTGGAAGTTCTCGGTGGGTTCGCCGTCGCGGCCCACGCCCATGTTGCCGGTGGCCACGCCCTTGACCGAGCCGTCTTCGCGGTAGAGAACCTCGGCCGCCGCGAAGCCCGGATAGATCTCCACGCCCAGCGACTCGGCCTGCTGGCCCAGCCAGCGCACCACATTGGCCAGGCTGATCACATAGTTGCCGTGGTTGCGGAAGCAGTCGGGCAGCAGCCACTCGGGCACGGTGCGCGCGCCGCCCTCCGACAGGAACATGAAACGGTCTTCGGTGACCGGCGTGTTCAGCGGCGCGCCCATCGCCTGCCAGTCGGGGAAGAGCTCGGTGATGGCGCGCGGGTCCATGACCGCGCCCGAGAGGATGTGGGCACCGACCTCCGAGCCCTTCTCGATGACGCACACGCCGATCTCGGATCCGGCGGCCGCGGCCAGCTGCTTCAGTCGGATGGCGGCCGACAGGCCGGCCGGCCCGCCGCCGACCACGACCACGTCGAATTCCATCGCATCGCGTTCAATGTCCATCGTTGTTCTTTCGCTGCGTTCCGTGAGTACCCCGGATTTTCAGCGAATCGACTGCCCGGCGCAAACCCGGCCTGCCGGCGCGGTGCCGCCCGTGCCGGCGTCGGCCCGCGCTGTGCGATCATCCCGGCCATTCCCGCCTTCATCGACCCCACCGGTCTGCCTGCCATGCCCACCACCTTCGATCTCTCCGGCAAGACCGCCCTGGTCACCGGCGCCTCCAGCGGCCTGGGCGCGCGCTTCGCCCGCGTGCTCGCCGCCAATGGCGCGCAGGTGATCCTCGCCTCGCGGCGCGTCGAGCGACTGAAGGAGCTGCGCGCCGAGATCGAATCCGAGGGCGGCGCCGCGCATGTGGTGGCCATGGATGTCACCAGTCTCGCCAGCGTGCAGGCCGCGGTCGCGCAGGCGCAGGCCGAGGTCGGTCCGATCGATGTGCTGGTCAACAACTCCGGCGTGAGCAACACCCGCAAGCTGCTCGATGTGTCCGAGGAAGACTACGACTTCATCTTCGACACCAACACCCGCGGCGCGTTCTTCGTGGCCCAGACCGTTGCCCGCGGCATGGTCGAGCGCGCCCGCGCCACGCCGCCCGATCGCGACCCGCCGCAGGCCCGCATCATCAACATCGCCTCGATGGCCGGCCTGAAGGTGCTCTCGCAGATCGGCGTCTACTGCATGAGCAAGGCCGCGGTGGTGCAGATGACCAAGGCCATGGCGCTCGAGTGGGGCCGTTTCGGCATCAATGTGAATGCGATCTGCCCGGGCTACATCGTCACCGAGCTCAACGAGTCCCACTGGGAGACCGAGGGCGGCCGCAAGCTGGTGCAGATGCTGCCGCGCAAGCGCCTGGGGCAGCCCGAAGACCTCGATGGCCTGGTGCTGCTGCTCGCTTCGGAGCGCTCGGGCTTCGTGAATGGCGCGATCATCGCCGCCGACGACGGCTTCTCGCTCTGAGGCGGCGCCCGCGCCGGGGCGCTGCTCACCGGCGCCTCGGGCGGTCGCCCGGTGGCCCGTTCAGGGCTCGAGTTCGTCGTCGCTGTTCTGGCGGCGCATGATCGCCTGACGCATGCGCCGCAGCGCCAGCGCCACCGCCACCCCGATCGGCAGCACCGCGATGCCGCTGGCGGTCTCGGGGTCGATCGCCAGACCGGCGCTGGCGGCCCCCTTGGCCACATAGCCGAACAGGCCCACCGCGTAGTAGGTGATGGCGGCCACCGACAGGCCTTCCACCGTCTCCTGCAGACGCAGCTGCAGGCGCGCCCGCCGGTTCATGGCGGCGAGCATGGCCTGGTTCTGCGCTTCGCGCTCGATCTCGACCCGGGTGCGCAGCAGACTGCTCGCGCGCGACACGCGCTGCGCCGCGACCTCGATCCGGTTGCCCACGCTCTCGCACAGGGCCATCGCCGGCCCGAAGCGCCGGTCGAGGAAGCCGGTGAGGGTCTGCACGCCGCTCAGGTGCCGCTCGCGCAGCTCGCTGCCGCGCTGGCGCACCAGCGCGTGGTAGGCGCGCCCGGCCGAGAAGCGGAAGCTCGACTCGCCCGACAGCCGCTCGATCATGGCGGCCAGGTGGGTGACCTCGCCGAGCAGCTGCGGTTCGTCGGAGGGGCTGGCAGTCTCGAGGCGTTCGCCGAGCTCGGTGAGCTGGCGTTCGATGGTGTCGAGCTCGCCGGCCACCGCGCGGGCGATCGGGAACGCGAGCATGGCCATCATGCGGTACATCTCGATGTCGAGCAGGCGCTGCACCTCGCGGCCGGTGTGCGCCGGGCTGGTGTTGACGTCGAGCATGAGGAACCGGGTGTAGCCCTGCGCGTCGAGCTGAAGGTCGGTGAAGACCAGCGCGCTGGCATCGGCCACCATCGCGGCGATCAGGCTGTCGCCGTCGAAGGCGAGCGGCGGCGGCAGCCGCTGGGAATCATCGGTGGCAGGTCCGAGCACGGTGACATGCGCGGCGGCGATGCACTCGCCGGGCAGCGAGGCCACCCAGCCCTCGGGCAGGGCGTCGAGCGCGGGCTGCGCGAACGGGTTGGCGGCGTCGGCGCCGGCGCGATAGACCGTGTAGTCATCGAACTCGCCGTGCCGTTCCCACTTCAGCCGGAAGGCGCCGAAGTCGCCGAAGAAATGCCCCTGGCTGGCCGTGGGCTCGGGCAGCCGGTAGTCGCGGCACAGGTCGCGCAGCCGCTCCAGCGGGTCGGGCCCGCCGGCGTTGCGCAGCAGCGCGAACATCGAGACCCGATGCGGGCCGTGGAGCGGCGGCCGCGGCCGCGCGTGCAGCTCGTTGTGCAGCAGCAGCCGCTGCGGGTGGGTCTTCATGGCGCGGGCGGTGCGCCGCCGCCGCTCAGGCCGCCGCCCGGGCAGCGGAGGTGTCGAGCGGACAGCCGGTGCGTGACACCACCTCGGCCACGCTCACCTCGGGCGCAAGCTCGATCAGCCTGAGCCCTGCGGGGGTGACCTCGATCACGCCGAGGTCGGTGATGATCAGGTTGACCACGCCCAGACCGGTCAGCGGCAGATTGCACTCGGGCAGGATCTTGAGGTCTTCACCGCCATCCTTGCGACGCGCGGTGTGCTCCATCAGGACGATGACGCGGCCCACGCCCGCCACCAGGTCCATGGCGCCGCCCATGCCCTTGACCATCTTGCCGGGGATCATCCAGTTGGCGAGGTCGCCCTTCTGGCTCACCTGCATGGCACCGAGCACGGCGAGGTTGATCTTGCCGCCGCGGATCATGGCGAAGGAGTCGGCGCTCGAGAAGATCGACGAGCCGGGCAGGGTGGTGACGGTCTGCTTGCCGGCATTGATCAGGTCGGGGTCGACCTCGGCCTCGGTGGGGAACGGTCCGATGCCGAGCAGGCCGTTCTCGGACTGCAGCCAGACCTCCATGCCGGCGGGCACATGGTTGGCCACCAGCGTGGGCAGGCCGATGCCGAGGTTGACGTAGTAGCCGTCGCGCAGTTCCTGGGCCGCACGGGCGGCCATCTGGTCTCGGGTCCAGGGCATGAGGGTCTCCTGCGGTTCAGCCAGCGCGCACGGTGCGCTGCTCGATGCGCTTTTCGGGCGCGGGGTTGTGGACCAGCCGGTGCACATAGATGCCCGGCAGGTGGATGTGATCGGGGTCGAGCTCGCCGGTGGGCACGATCACCTCGGCCTCGGCGATGGTCATCCGCCCGGCCATGGCCACATTGGGATTGAAGTTGCGCGCGGTGCGCCGGAACACGAGGTTGCCGGCGTGATCGGCCTTCCAGGCCTTGACCAGCGAGACATCGGGCACCAGCGCGCGCTCCATCACGTAGGTGTGGCCGTCGAACTCGCGCAGTTCCTTGCCCTGCGCCACCACCGTGCCCACCCCGGTGCGGGTGAAGAAGGCCGGGATGCCGGCGCCGCCGGCGCGCAGCTTCTCGGCCAGGGTGCCCTGCGGGGTGAATTCGAGCTCGAGTTCGCCGGCGAGGTACTGGCGCTCGAATTCCTTGTTCTCGCCCACATACGACGCGATCATCTTGCGCACCTGCCGGGTGGCCAGCAGCATGCCCAGCCCGAAGCCATCGACGCCGGCGTTGTTGGAGATGCAGGTGAGGTTGCGCACCCCGCTGTCACGCAGCGCGGCGATCAGGGCCTCGGGGATGCCGCACAGGCCGAAGCCGCCGACCGCGATGGTCTGGCCATCGCGCACGACATCGGCCAGGGCGGCGGCGGCGCCGGAATGGAGCTTGCTCATCGGGGAATCCTTGCGGGCCGGGCGGCTTGCGCCGGCGGGTTCTCGGGTGGGGCTGACCTGGGAATTATAGCCGTCGATGCTGCGCTGCCGCGAAACCGCGGCTGCCGTGCCCCCCTCCCCGGGACGCTATACTTCCCGTTTACCGGCTGCCCCTCATGACCAAATTCGTCTTCGTCACCGGCGGTGTCGTCTCTTCGCTCGGCAAGGGGATCGCCGCCGCGTCGATGGCCGCGCTGCTCGAGTCCCGCGGCGTCCGGGTCACGCTGCTCAAGCTCGACCCCTACATCAACGTCGATCCGGGCACCATGAGCCCGTTCCAGCATGGCGAGGTCTTCGTCACCGCCGATGGCGCCGAGACCGACCTCGACCTCGGCCACTACGAGCGTTTCGTCAACGCCACCATGCGCCGCTGGAACAACTTCACCACCGGCCAGATCTACGACTCGGTCATCCGCAAGGAACGCCGTGGCGAGTACCTCGGCCGCACGGTGCAGGTCATTCCTCACATCACCAACGAGATCCAGGCCTTCATCGAGCGCGGTGCCGGCGTGGGCACGCCCGAGGCCGCCGAGGTGGCCATCGTCGAGATCGGCGGCACGGTGGGCGACATCGAGTCGCTGCCCTTCCTCGAGGCGGTGCGCCAGATGAGCCTGAAGCTCGGCCGCGGCAACTACTGCTTTGCGCATCTCACCCTGGTGCCGTTCATCGCCTCGGCCGGCGAGCTCAAGACCAAGCCCACCCAGCACTCGGTGCAGAAGCTGCGCGAGATCGGCATCCAGGCCGATCTGCTGCTGTGCCGCGCCGACCGCCGCATCCCCGACGACGAGCGCGCCAAGATCTCGCTGTTCTCCAATGTGCAACTGGACAGCGTGATCTCGGTCTGGGACGCCGACAGCATCTACAAGATCCCGCGCATGCTGCACGACCAGCAGGTCGATGACCTGCTCTGCGAGATCCTGCGCCTGGACCGCCCCCCGGCCGATCTCGCCCTCTGGGACCGGCTGGTGCACGACCTCGAGCATCCGCAGGGCGAGGTGCGCATCGCGATGGTCGGCAAGTACGTCGACCTCACCGAGTCGTACAAGTCGCTCACCGAGGCCCTGATCCATGCCGGCATCCACACCCACAGCCGGGTGCGGATCGACTACATCGACAGCGAGCAGATCGAGCGCGACGGGCCTCAGGCCCTGGCCGCTTTCGATGCCATCCTGGTGCCGGGCGGCTTCGGGCGGCGCGGGGTCGAGGGCAAGATCCGCGCGATCCGCTTCGCGCGCGAGAATCGCCTGCCCTACCTGGGCATCTGCCTGGGCATGCAGCTGGCGGTCATCGAGTTCGCCCGGCATGTCTGCGGTCTCGAGGGCGCCAACAGCACCGAGTTCGATCCCGACAGCCCGCATCCGGTGGTGGCGCTGATCACCGAGTGGCTCGACCGCGAGGGCCGCATCGAGCGTCGCGACAACGCTTCCGACATGGGCGGCACCATGCGCCTGGGTGCGCAGCGCTGCCCGGTCGATGCCGGCACCATCGCGCACACCATCTACGGCGACGCGGTCAACGAGCGCCACCGGCACCGCTACGAGGTCAACAACATCTATGTCCCGCAGCTGCTGCGCGCCGGCCTGCGGGTGTCGGCCCGCACGCCCACCGAGGGGCTCACCGAGATGATCGAGCTGCCCCTGCAGGGGCCGCTTGGCCATCCCTGGTTCGTGGGCGTGCAGTTCCACCCCGAATTCACCTCCACGCCCCGCGCCGGCCATCCGCTGTTCAGCGCCTTCGTGCGCGCGGCGCTGCAGAGGGCGGCCAGCCGTCCGGCGGCGGAGGCGTCTTGAGGCTCGCCGGCCTCGAGGTCGGGCTCGACCGCCCGCTCTTCCTGATCGCGGGCCCGTGCGTGATCGAATCGCGCGAGCTCGCCATGGAAACTGCCGGCCGTCTGCGCGAGATCACCGCCGCGCTGGGCATCGGCTTCATCTACAAGTCGTCCTTCGACAAGGCCAACCGCAGCTCCGGCGCCTCGTTCCGCGGGCCGGGCATGGCGCAGGGCCTGAAGATCCTGTCCGATGTGCGCGCGGCCATCGGCGTGCCAGTGCTCACCGATGTCCACGACGAGGCGCAGATCCCCGAGGTGGCTGCTGCGGTCGATGTCCTGCAGACCCCGGCCTTCCTGTGCCGGCAGACCGACTTCATCCGTGCGGTGGCCGCCAGCGGCCGGCCGGTGAACATCAAGAAGGGGCAGTTCCTCGCCCCGGGCGACATGGTCCATGTGGTGACCAAGGCGCGCGAGGCGGCCCGCGAGGCCGTCGGCCCGCAGGGTAATGCCGACACCATCATGGTCTGCGAGCGCGGCGCTTCCTTCGGCTACAACAACCTGGTGTCGGACATGCGTTCGCTCGCCATCCTGCGCCAGACCGGCTGCCCGGTGGTGTTCGATGCCACCCACTCGGTGCAGCTGCCGGGTGGCCAGGGCGCGTCCTCGGGCGGTCAGCGCGAGTTCGTGCCGGTGCTGGCGCGGGCCGCGGTGGCCGCCGGCGTGGCCGGACTGTTCATGGAAACCCATCCCGATCCCGCCCGGGCGCTCTCCGACGGGCCCAATGCCTGGCCGCTGCCCTGGCTGGCCGAACTGCTGTCCACCCTTGTCGAGCTCGATGCCGCGGTCAAGCGGGCGGGCTTTCCGGAGCATCGCCAATGGCCGCCTACCTGATCGCCGACGTCAAGGTCACCGACCCCGAGCAGTACAAGCAGTACCAGGCGCTCTCGCCCGGGGCCATCGCCGCCGCCGGCGGCGAGTTCGTGGTGCGGGGCGGGCGCCACGAGGTGCTCGAGGGCACCTGGACCCCGAATCGTATGGTGGTCGCCCGATTCCCCACCTTCGAGCAGGCCCGGGCCTTCTACGACTCCGCGCTCTACCTCGAGGCGCGCGCCCGTCGGGCCGGTGCCACCGAGTTCTTCAACATGGTCATCGTCGAGGGCGTCTGAGCCCTCCGCCGGCGCGCGTCGCCGTCCCGCATTCCCATCCGTCTCCTGAAGGACCCCAGCCATGAGTTCCATCGTCGACATCATCGGGCGCGAGGTGCTCGATTCCCGCGGCAATCCCACCGTCGAGTGCGACGTCCTTCTCGAATCCGGCGTGATGGGCCGCGCGGCCGTGCCCTCGGGCGCGTCCACCGGTTCGCGCGAGGCGATCGAGCTGCGCGACGGTGATCGTTCCCGCTACCTCGGCAAGGGTGTGCTGCAGGCGGTCGAGAACATCAACACCGAGATCTCCGAGGCCCTGATGGGTCTGGACGCCACCGAGCAGGCCTACATCGACCGCACCCTGATCGAGCTCGACGGCACCGAGAACAAGTCGCGCCTGGGCGCCAACGCCACGCTGGCGGTGTCGATGGCGGTGGCCAAGGCCGCGGCCGAGGAGTCTGGCCTGCAGCTCTACCGCTACTTCGGCGGCTCGGGCGCCATGGCGCTGCCGGTGCCCATGATGAATGTCATCAACGGCGGCGCCCACGCCAACAACTCCCTCGACCTGCAGGAGTTCATGATCATCCCGGTGGGGGCGCCGAGCTTTCGCGAGTCGGTGCGCCAGGGCGCCGAGGTGTTCCACGCGCTCAAGAAACTGCTGCACGACCGCGGCATGTCCACCGCGGTGGGCGACGAGGGTGGCTTTGCGCCCAGCGTCGAGAACCACGAGGCGGCCATCCAGATGATCCTGCAGGCGATCGAGGCTGCCGGCTACGAGCCGGGGCGTCAGATTGCGCTCGGCCTCGACTGCGCGGCCTCGGAGTTCTTCCGCGAGGGCCGCTACCACCTCGAGGGCGAGGGCCTGGTGCTGGCGCCCGCCGATTTCACCAACCTGCTCGCGTCCTGGTGCGACAAGTACCCGATCATCTCGATCGAGGACGGCATGGCCGAGAACGACTGGGATGGCTGGAAGCATCTCACCGACACCCTGGGCGAGAAGGTGCAGCTGGTGGGTGACGATCTCTTCGTCACCAACACCCGCATCCTGCAGCAGGGCATCGACGAGGGCATCGCCAACTCGATCCTGATCAAGATCAACCAGATCGGCACGCTCACCGAGACCTTTGCGGCCATCGAGCTCGCCAAGCGCTACAACTACACCGCCGTGGTCTCGCATCGTTCCGGCGAGACCGAGGATGTCACCATCGCCGACATCGCGGTGGCGACCAATGCGCTGCAGATCAAGACCGGCTCGCTCTCGCGCACCGATCGCATCGCCAAGTACAACCAGCTGCTGCGCATCGAGGAAGACCTCGGTGATGTCGCCAGCTATCCCGGCCGCACCGCGTTCTACAACCTGCGCTGAGGCACGGCGCGCCCTCGTCCGTCAACCCGTCCGCGCCTCGCGCGGCTGGCTGCGCGCGCTGAAGGGCGGCTACAATCCGCGACATGGCGTCCATTCCTGCTGCGCTCGCCTCACCGCACCCCCGGCGTGCGCTCGCGCTCGTGCTCGGCGCGCTGCTGCTGCTCATCCAGTATCCGCTGTGGCTGGGCAAGGGCGGCTGGCTGCGGGTCTGGGAACTCGATCGTCAGCACCAGACGCAGCTGCAGGGCAATCAGCGGCTGGTCGAACGCAACACCGCGCTCGAGAGCGAGGTCCGTGATCTGCGCCAGGGCATGCAGGCGGTCGAGGAGCGTGCCCGCTATGAGCTCGGCATGGTGCGCCCTGACGAGGTCTTCGTGCAGTTCAACGAGGTGGGCGGCGCATCGGGGGCGCCCTCGGCCCCGGCCGCGCCCGGGCGGCGCGCCGAGCCCGATCGCGTGAAGACCGCAGCCGCCGTCCGCTGAGACCCGGGTTCGCCTGCCGGGCCCTCCTACTGTGCCTGACCGGGCGCCGAATGCGGCTCGGCGCCCGTGAACAGGGCCGCGCAGTCTACTGCGTCAAAGCCGTAGCCCAGGTTGCAGAATTCGCAGCGCACGGCCACCGAGCCATGCTCGGTGATGATCGAGGCCACTTCGGCTTCGCCCAGCATGCGCAGCATCGAGGCCACCTTCTCACGGCTGCAGGTGCAGGCGAAACGGCAGGCGCGCTGATCGAAGCCGTGCAGCGGCTCCTGCCAGAACAGCCGGTGCAGCACCTGCCCCGCCGGCAGTTCCAGCAGCTCCGGCGAGCGCAGGGTGTCAGCCAGACGGCACAGCCGGTTCCAGCCATCGGCATCGCCCGGCGCGCTCCGGCCGCCTTCCTCGGGCAGCCGTTGCAGCAGCAGGCCGGTGGCGCGCGAGCCGTCGGCCGCCAGCCAGAGCCGGGTGGGCACCTGCTCGGAGCGGCCCATGTAGTGTTCGAGCACCTGCGCCACCGAATCGCCCTCGAAGGGGACGATGCCCTGGTAGGGCTGGCGCGAGGGGCTGCGGGTGCGGGGATCGAGCGTGACCACGAAGCGGCCACGACCCTGGGCATTGACCAGATCGGCCAGCCGCGCGTTCTCGGGCACCACCGCGCCCTCGCGGATCTTGACCGTGGCCCGGAATCCGCCGGTGGCATCGCACTCGACCACCAGCAGCGCCACCGGCCCGTCGCCATGGATCTGCAGCACCAGCATGCCGTCGAACTTCAGGCTGGCGGCCAGCAGCAGCGCCGCCGCCGAGAGCTCGCCCAGGCAGTCACGCACGCAGGCCGGCAGATCGTGGCGTTCGACCACCGCGCGCCAGGCGCTGTCGAGCGAGACGATCTCGCCGCGCACCGGCGCCCCGCGCAGCAGGAAGCGGTTCAGGCTGTCGGGCCCGGCATCCATGGCGGCGCGCCTCAGCCGATCCGCTTCAGGCGCTCGCGGAACAGGCGCGCGCGCTCGACATAGGACTTCGCGCCGCGCTGGAAGGCCTCGACATCGGCATCGGAGAGCTCGCGCATCACCTTGGCCGGGGCACCCACCAGCAGGCAGCGATCGGGGAATACCTTGCCCTCGGGCACCAGCGCACCCGCGCCGATCACGCACTCGCGCCCGATCTGCGCGCCGTTGAGCACCACCGCATGCAGGCCGACCAGCGAGCGTTCGCCGATGGTGCAGCCATGCAGCATGGCCAGGTGGCCGATGGTGACCGAGGGACCGACGGTGAGCGGACGGCCGGGGTCGGTGTGCAGCACCGCGCCGTCCTGCACATTGCTGCCTTCGCCGATGGAGATCAGGTCGTTGTCGCCGCGCAGCACCGCGCCGAACCAGACGCTGCTGCGCGCGGCAAGGCGGACGCGGCCGATCACGCTGGCGTTCTCGGCCACCCAGGCGTCGGGGTGGATGTCGGGGACGAGATCGTCGAGCTGGAAGATGGCCATGAGGCGCGGGCGGCGGCGGGCGCCGGATCGAGTGGAAGGGTGTTCAGTGTACGGGATGCCCGTGGGCGTGCCGCGGTGGCCGCCAGCCATGCCGATGACCCTGCGCCGGGCTGCGGTGGCGGCAGTTCCTATAATCGGGGGATGTCAGATACCCCGTCACACAGCGCCGCGGCCTCCGATCCGTCCAGCCCGCTACCCGTGCCACCGTACCTCGCGCGTCGTCCCAGCGAGTCGCGCTGGATCAGCGCCCGGGGGCTGCGCCATCATCTTCGGGTGTGGGAGCCCGACCCATCTCGGCCCTGTGCGGGCGATCTCTGGATGCTGCACGGCTGGATGGATGTTTCGGCTTCCTTCCAGTTCCTGGTCGATGCCCTGGTCGGCAACTGGCGGGTATTCGCCCCCGACTGGCGCGGCTTCGGCCTGAGCGAGCGCCCGGCGGCCGACTGCTACTGGTTCGCCGACTACTTCGCCGACCTCGAGGCCCTGCTCGACCAGGTGGTCGGCGATGCGCCGGTGGATCTGATCGCCCACAGCATGGGCGGCAACGTCGCCATGATCTACGCCGGCGTGCGTCCGCAGCGGGTGCGCCGGCTGATCAATCTCGAGGGCATCGGCCTGCAGGGCGTGCCGGCCGAGCAGGCACCCGATCGCTACGCGCAGTGGCTCGACGAGCTGCGTGCCGGGGCGCGCATGCGCGACTACGAAAGCCTGGCCGCCGTGGCGGCGCGCCTGATGCAGACCAACCCCGGCCTGTCCGCCGACAAGGCCGGCTTTCTTGCCCGGCACTGGTCCTGCCCCACGCCCCAGGGCCGCTACGAGATCCTGGGCGACCCCGCCCACAAGCACGTGAACCCGGTGATCTACCGGGTGGACGAGATCACCGCCTGCTGGCAGCGCATTGCGGCGCCGGTGCTGCTGATCCTGGCCGGCCTGGTCGAGCCCCGGCGAGCCTTCCTGCATGCCGAGCCCTTCCAGCGCCGGCTGCGCGCAGTGCGCTCGCTCAGCACGCACACCCTGGAGGGTGCCGGGCACATGGTCCACCATGACCGGCCCGAGGCGCTTGCTCCCCTGATCGAGACCTTCCTCGCCCGTCCCCTCGCGCCGACGGGCGCGGTCACCGGAGTCCGGGCATGAACCGTCGCGATCCCTGGCGGATCAACGCCGACCTTCACTGCCACTCCTCGGTGTCGGACGGCACGCTCGAGCCCGAGGCCCTGGCTGCACGGGCGCACGCCCAGGGCGTGGAGCTGTTCTCGCTCACCGATCACGACGAGCTCGGCGGCCAGGAGCGCGCGGCCCGGGCGGCGCGTGCGCTGGGCATGGCGTATGTGCCAGGCGTGGAGATCTCGGTGACCTGGGCCGGCGAGACCATCCATGTGGTGGGGCTCGGGGTCGATCCCACCGACCGTGCGCTGCTCGAGGGCATCGCCCGCACCCGTGACGGCCGCGAGGAGCGCGCCCGCGAGATGGCCGAGAGCCTGGCCGCGGCGGGCATTCCCGGCGCCTTCGAGGGGGCGCTGCGCTATGTCGGCAACCCCGAGCTGATTTCGCGCACGCACTTCGCGCGCCATCTGGTCGAGTCGGGCCGGTGCAGCGATGTCGGCGAGGTGTTCCAGCGCTACCTCACCGAGGGCAAGCCGGGTTTCGTGCCGCACCGATGGGCGAAGCTGCCGCAGGCGGTGGGCTGGATCACCGCTGCCGGCGGCACCGCGGTGCTGGCCCATCCCGGCCGCTACCGTCTGTCCGAGACCGCGCTGTGGGCGCTGATCGAGGAGTTCCGCGAGTCGGGCGGCACCGCCATGGAGGTGGTCTGCGGCAGCCACACCCGCGACCAGTATGGCCGCTTCGCCACCCTCGCGCGCGAATTCGGGCTGCGTGCCTCGCGCGGTTCCGACTTCCACGATCCCGTCGAGAGCCGGGTCGAGCTCGGCTCGCTGCCGCCGCTGCCCGATGCCGTGGTGCCGGTCTGGTACGACTGGCCGGTGGCGCGCTGACACGGCGCCGCCATGACCCAGCGCTTCGTCGTCCACGCCGAGTCGCCGCAGCCGCGTCTGCTGCGTCAGGCTGCGCTGCTGCTGGGCGAGGGCGCGGTCATCGCCGTGCCCACCGATGCCTGCTACGTGCTTGCCTGCGGGCTCGCGCACAAACCGGCGGTCGACCGGCTGCGCGCCCTGCGCGGGCTCGATGACCGGCACCTGCTCACCCTGATCTGCCGCGACCTCTCCGAGGTGGGCCTCTATGCCCAGGTGGACAACCGCCGCTACCGCTTCCTGCGGGAATGGACGCCAGGCCCCTATACCTTCGTGCTACCGGCCACGCGCGAGCTGCCGCGGCGGCTGTGGCACCCGTCTCGTCGCACCATCGGCCTGCGGGTGCCCGACCATCGCGTCACCCAGGCCCTGCTGGA